>NZ_JBDLLU010000012.1 GCF_039749495.1 Dehalogenimonas sp. THU2
TGATCTGCCGTCATGTCTGACCGGGTCCGCCCTGGACGCGTCGGTGCGGGCGGCGCGGCTTTCCCCGGAACCGGATTCGACTCAATTATCGAAACCCACGATTAGCCTAAAGCTGAGCGACGGAATTGTTTTATGAATTTTTATTTATTGGGTAACAATGATGTCGCCGCAAACTCTACGTAACACTCATCAATGACCCCTCCGGGGAAGGGGGAGCCGGACGGGGTTCCGGGAAAATTCACCGGTCGCCAAGCAAAACGCACTTTTAAAAATAAATATGAAGCGGCTGAGCGTTGAAGAACCTCCCATCCGTGGATCCTTACCCTTCGACGTTGCTCAGGGCGAAAGGCCGTGTAGGATGACATGGGGGACGGCGAGGGTTAGGGACCAGGGCACGCAGCAGCGTGCCCCTACCGTGGGGTGGGTACGAATCCGCCCGTCGATGAGCACCTGTCCAATCTCTATTCTCTTGGAGAAATTGCCAAAGGCTCAACTATTCGGAAATTCCGAATAGTTCAAATAGAGGGAGCGCTAGATGGCAGCAATGCTTCATAAGCCCTTCGGCGTTGCTCAGGACGAACACGATGACGGTTTGTGGGGAGTTTAGGAAATGGATCCTCCGCTTGCGCGCAGGATGACAAGGGGGCGAGGGAGAGTCCGCCTCTCCATCCGCAACACACGACTCGTAACTCGTGATGCAATTCGATTGAGCTTTTTGGCCTTTCGTGCTAATATAAGCCATCATTTCCAGAAGTTTTTTAGAGGGGATAGTTGTCCCCTCTTTGGTTTATTGAAGATTGACGCAACTGGAAACCGAACTTAACGCTATCAAACCCGCCCGGCCGATGGTCCTGACCATCGGCGTCTTCGACGGCGTCCACCTGGGCCACCAGGCGCTTATCACCGAAACCATCACACAAGCCAAAGCCGGCGGCTATCTGAGCGGCATAGTCACCTTTGCGGGGCACCCCCGGTTGGTGCTGGGGATGCATAAGGAACTGCCGCATTTGACCTCGCTCGAGCAGCGCCTGCGCCTGCTCAGGGGTACGGGCATCGATCACGTCATCAGCCTGACCTTTACCGAAGAACTGGCAGCCCTGCCCGCGGGCGATTTTGTCCGCCTGCTGATCAGGCATCTCTCGATGAAGGGGCTGGTGATCGGGCCGGATTTCGCCCTGGGCAAGGGCCGCGAGGGTAACATCGAATCACTCAAAGCGCTGGGTGGGGAACTCGGTTTCAGCGTGACTGTGGTTCCGCCGCGATTGAAAAACGGCCACAAGGTCAGCTCCACTCTTATCCGTAAGGCCATGGCCGAGAGCGATATGAAGAAGGTCCACGATCTTTTAGGCCGCTGTTTCAGCCTGGAAGGCCGCGTGGTCACGGGTGAAGGCCGCGGCGCCAAACTGGGCATACCCACCGCCAATCTGGAAGTGGCCCCGGATCAGGCGCTGCCCGCGGACGGCGTTTACGTTACCGTCGCTTTCGTCCAGGGTAAATCGGTCCCCGCCATCACCAATATCGGCACCCGCCCCACCTTCGGCGCCGGGCGGCGGACGGTGGAGACCCATGTGCTGGATTTTGACGGCCAGCTTTACGGCAGTATATTGGAAATTGCTATAATAGAGCAGATCCGGCCGGAGGAAAAATTCGCTTCGGCCGATGCGCTCAAGACCCAGATAGCCAGGGATATTTTGAAAGCCCGGCAAATTCTCATGAAAACGGAATGCTCCGATGCTTGAACTGGATTTCATTTTAAAACGCGCCGTGAGTGAGATCATCTCCGAGGAAGAGTTGCGTAAACTGCTGGCCTCCGGGAAGAAACTAAGGCTCAAAGAGGGATTCGACCCCAGCTCCAGGGACATCCACCTGGGACATATGGTGGGACTGCGGAAACTGCGGCAATTGCAGGAACTGGGGCACCAGGTCGTGCTCATCGTCGGCGACTGGACCGCCCAGATCGGCGATCCCACCGGCGCCTCCGTCACCCGTCCCACCCTTACCGCCGAGCAGGTGCGCGTCAATGCCGAAACCTACATGCAGCAGTTCTTTAAGGTGGTCGATAAATCGAAGACCGAGGTCCGGTGGCAGAGCGAGTGGTTCGGGGATTTCTCCCTGGCCGACGTCATCAAGCTCACCAGCCGCTTCACCATCGCCCAGATGCTGGCGCGCGAGGATTTCAAGAAACGCTTCGAGTCGAACCGTCCCATCACGATAACCGAGTTCCTCTACCCCCTGCTCCAGGCATATGATTCGACGGCGATACAGTCCGATGTCGAGTTCGGCGGCAACGATCAGAAGTTCAACCTCCTGGTCGGCCGGGAGCTCCAGGCGATGGTCGGTCAAACGCCGCAGCAGGTTTTTATGACGCCGATTCTCACCGGCACCGACGGCGTCAAGAAGATGTCGAAGAGCCTCAACAATTATATCGGCGTGGCCGAGCCGCCGGAGACCATCTTTGGCAAGGTCATGTCCATCGGCGACGATCTCATCATCCAGTACTTCGAACTGCTGACCGACGTTTCCGATGAGGAACTGCGGCACTTCCAGCGCGACATGGAAGGCGGCCGGACCAACCCGATGCTGCTCAAGAAACGCCTGGCGCGCGAGATACTCTTACAGCTTTACACCGAGGACGAGGCGGCCGATGCCGCCGCCCAGTTCGAACGCGTCCACCAGCGGCGGGAACTGCCGGAGGAGATCGCCGAGTGCCGGGTGTCTTTCAACGCGATGCGCACCGGGGACTGCGATGAGATCGATCTGCCCTGCCTGATGCTGGCTACCGGCCTGGCGGCCAGCAAGGGTGAGGCCAAGCGTCTCATCGCCCAGGGCGGTGTATCGATCGAGGGTGAGAAGGTCACCAGTGAAAAAGCGGCCCTGGCCAGCGGTTGCGTCGTCAAAGCCGGCAAACGCCGCTTTGCCCGCGTCATCGATTCGGATATACTGAAAGCTTCTTAATTTTAGCGTATATATAGGAGAGCGAGCTGTGCAGAACTTACGTATTCCCGGTCCCACCCCCTGCCCCCCGGAAGTCCTGGCCGCCATGAGCCGTCAGATGATCAACCACCGCGGCGTCGAGTTTTCCGAGATGGTCAAAGAAGTCACCGCCAACATGAAGCAGGTCTTCCAAACGAAAAACGACCTGCTGCTACTTACCGGTTCCGGCACCGCCGGGCTGGAAGCCGCCGCTGTCAACATGCTCTCCCCCGGCGATTCGGTTCTTTCCGTTTCCATCGGTGTTTTCGGCGAGCGCTTCGCCAAGATCGCCCAGACCTACGGCGCGGTCGTCGTGCCGTTGAACTTCCCCCACGGCCAGGCTGCCGATGTCGATGCGGTTAAAAAGGCGCTCGCCAACAACCCGCAGGTCAAGGCGGTGCTGGTCACCCATAACGAAACTTCCACCGGTATCACCAACGACCTCAAGGCTATCTCCGCCGCCGTCAAGGGCGCCGGCAAGCTGCTGTTGGTGGACTGCATCAGCTCTCTTGGATCGGTTAACGTCCCGGTGGATGAGTGGGGCATCGATGTCGCCATCTCCGGTTCACAGAAAGGCTGGATGGTACCGCCGGGTATGGCCATGATCTCCGTCTCCGAGGCCGGCTGGCAGGCATATGCCCAGGCTAAAATGCCTCGTTTCTATTTGGACCTCGGCAAGGCCAAGGCCGGCCTGGAAAAAGGCCAGACTCCGTGGACGCCCAACGTGTCCGTGGTCTTTGCTTTCCAGGTCGCTCTCAAGATGATGCTGGAGGAGGGTATCGAAAATATCTTCGCCCGCCACGAACGCCACGGCAAGTTCACCCGTGACGGCGTCAAAGCATTGGGCCTGAACCTCCTGGCTGACGAGCGCTACGCCTCCAATACCGTGACCTCGGTGGTGGCCGACCGCGGCCTGGACGCCAAGAAGCTCAACAAGATCATGCGGGACGAATTCGATATCGTACTGGCGGGAGGCCAGGGACCGCTCGAAGGCAAGATCTTCCGTATCGGTCACCTGGGCATGGTCAAGGAAGCCGACCTCCAGGCCGTTTTCGACGCCCTGAAAGTCGCCCTGCCCAAGGCGGGTTTTACCGGATAAACGATATGGGCGGCCGTACGGTCGCCGCGATGCTGATGATTGAGGAGAATTTGATATTTTGATGAAAAAAGTACTCGTCGCCGACGCCCTTTCGCCCGCCGGGGTGGAACGTATCAAGGCCGTAGCCGAGGTCGATATCAGGACCGGTCTCAAGCCGGATGAACTAATCGCCGCCATCGGAGATTACGACGCCCTCCTGGTGCGTTCCCAGACACAGGTCACCGCGGCGGTCATCGAGGCCGGCAAGAAACTCCAGATCATCGGCCGCGCCGGCGTGGGCGTGGACAACATCGATATCAACGCCGCCACCGAGCGGGGCATCATCGTGGTCAACGCCCCCACCGGCAACACCATCTCCGCCGCCGAACACGCCATGGCCCTGATGCTGTCGCTGGCCCGCCATATCCCCCGCGCCAACTCCTCCCTCAAGAGCTGCCAGTGGAAACGCTCCGATTTCATGGGCACCGAACTCAAGGGTAAAACCCTGGGTGTCGTCGGCCTGGGTAATATCGGCTCTGAAGTAGCCAAGCGCGCCCGCGGTTTTGAGATGCGCGTCCTAGGGTATGACCCCTACGTCACCGAAGAACGCGCCCAGAACATGCAGGTTGAACTGGCCACCCTCGAACGTATCTATAAGGAAGCGGATTTCATCACCCTGCACGTGCCGCTGACCCCGCAGACCAAGAACATGATAGGCGCCAAAGAACTGGCCATGATGAAACCCTCAACCCGGATCATCAACGCCGCGCGCGGCGGCCTCATCGATGAAGAGGCGCTGGTGGCCGCCATCAACGCCAAAAAGCTGGCCGGCGCCGCCATCGATGTCTTCGTCCAGGAACCCTGCACCGAGAGCATCCTCTTCGGCGTCGATAACATCATCGTCACTCCCCACCTGGGCGCCTCCACCGCCGAGGCCCAGGACATGGCTACCTCCGATGTGGTGGATCAGGTTATCGCCGTGTTCAACGGCCGTCCGGCCCGCTACGCCGTCAACGCCCCCTACATCCCGGTGGAAAGCCTGCCGGTGATCGCTCCTTATGTAAAGGTGGCCCGCACCCTGGGACGGCTCTTGCAGCAGATGGCGGAAGGCCAGTTCAAGAGCCTCACCATCAAGTACGGCGGTGAGATCGCCGCATTCGAGACCCGCGCCCTCAAAGCCACTGTGCTGGGCGGCATCCTGGAGCAGATATCAGAGGAGCGGGTCAACGTGGTCAACGCCGATATCGTCGCCTGCAAGCGCGGCATCGCCATCGCCGAACAGAAGGAACCGGTGTGCGACAACTACCAGAGCCTCATCACCGTTCAGGCAGTCACCGCCGGCGGCCCGCTGGCAGTGGCGGCCACCTTCATCCGCGGTGAGGTGCACGTCGTCAAGGTCAACGAATACTGGATCGATATCGTTCCCACCGGCGGCTACTTCCTGTTCGCCGCCCACCGCGACCGGCCCGGTCTGATCGGCGCCGTCGGCAACATCACCGGCATGGCGGACGTCAATGTCAGCTACATGCACCTTTCGCGCCTGAAACCCCGCGGCCAGGCGATGATGGTGCTGGCACTCGATGAAGCCCTGTCCGACGCCAACCTCAAGCAGATCACCTCTCTTGATGGCGTTCAGACGGCAAAATTGGTGAAGCTGTAACGGAAATACGAAGCACGAAAAACGGCTTGAAGATCGGTGTTTTAGCTTTGCAGGGCGCCTTCGCGGAGCATATTTGCGTGCTGGAACGCCTGGGCGTCAAGGCCGTAGCGGTGCGAAGGGCGGAAGAACTCGACGCCCTGAGCGGCCTCATCATCCCCGGCGGCGAGAGCACTACCATGCTGAAACTGGCCGGCATTTACCACCTGGATGAGAAGCTCAAGGCCTTATCCGCCAAAGGCTTCCCTATCTGGGGCACCTGCGCCGGCGCCATCCTTTTAGCCGGAGAGGTCGGCAACACCAATCCCAATATGCCCGCAGGCCTGGGATTGATGAAGATTGTTGTCCGCCGTAACGCCTTCGGCCGCCAGGTGGACAGCTTCGAGGACAAGCTGAAGGTCCCCGCGCTGGGCGAAGCCCCTTTCCCCGCCGTCTTCATCCGCGCTCCTCTTATCGAAAGCGCCGAACCACCGGCGGAGGTATTGGCGCGCCTGGGCAACGGCGCCATCGTGGCGGTGCGGCAGGATAACCTGCTGGCCACCAGCTTCCACCCGGAACTCGGCCTCGACGACCGCTTCCACTGCTACTTCCTGAAAATGGCGGAGGCCTACCAGGCTTACCGGTGATTCCTGCTTTCATCGCTCCGACGATTTGAGGGTAATAATGCTGATAATATTCCAATCGCACAACTTTCCAGTGCCGTTAGCTTAAAACAGCTTGACAAGAAAGCCCCAATGCATGATGATATGGGGCTGGAACGACAATCCAAGGAGTCAGTCGAATGGAAGCCTATTGCGTTAAGTGCCGCACCAAGCGAGTGATCAAGGACGCCAAGAAAGTCACTCTCAAAAACGGCAAACCGGCCACTCAGGGCCTGTGCCCTGTCTGTGGCACTAAAGTCTTTCGCATCGGCTAGGGCGAAACAGCCGGTCATCCACCGGTTTAACGGCATCCGGATTACCTGATGCCGCCTGACACAACGACGTGTCTCCGGATCGTTATTGATAACGGTTTGTCTTTCTGCGTTTATTAAACGGGCTATTATTAGAAAGGAGTTCCAAATATCTTGGGCAAGATCAATGTCGCCATCATTGGCGTAGGCAATTGTGCCTCGTCTCTGGTACAGGGAGTCCACTACTATCGTAAGGCAAAAGAGAATGAGTTCGTCCCGGGCCTGATGCATGTCAACCTCGGCGGTTACCACGTCAGCGATATCGAGTTCGTGGCCGCTTTCGATGTGGACAAGAACAAGGTCGGCAAGGACCTGTCAGAAGCCATTTTCACCACCCCGAATAACACTTTTAAATTCACCGATGTACCGTTGTCCGGCGTCAAGGTGGAACGCGGCATGACCCATGACGGTCTGGGCAAATACCTCTCCCAGATCATCGAGAAAGCCCCGGGCCCCACCGCCGATATCGTCGGCATCCTCAAGGAAAAGAAAGTCGATGTCGTTATCAACTACCTGCCGGTCGGCTCCGAAGAAGCCACCAAATGGTACGTGGAGCAGGTCCTCGAGGCCGGCTGCGCTTTCATCAACTGCATCCCGGTGTTCATCGCCCGTGAAAAATACTGGCAGGACCGCTTCATCAATAAAGGTCTGCCCATTATCGGCGACGATATCAAGAGCCAGGTCGGCGCCACCATCGTGCACCGCGTCCTGACCCACCTCTTCCGCGAGCGCGGCGTCAAACTGGAGCGCACCTATCAGCTCAACTTCGGCGGCAATACCGATTTCATGAACATGCTGGAGCGCGAGCGCCTGGAAAGCAAAAAGATTTCCAAGACCAACGCCGTGTCCTCCCAGTTGGACTACAAGATGAATCCTTCCGATATCCACGTCGGTCCGTCGGACTACGTACCGTGGCTGGAAGACCGCAAGTTCTGCCACATCCGCATGGAAGGCCGCACCTTCGGCGATGTGCCCCTGCTGGTTGAATGCAAACTCGAGGTCTGGGACAGCCCGAACTCCGCCGGCGTGGTCATCGACGCCGTCCGCTGCGCCAAGCTGGCGCTGGAGCGCGGTATCAAGGGATCCCTTTTCGGCCCTTCATCCTACTTCATGAAATCACCGCCGGAACAATATTCCGACGCCTGCGCTCATGACGCCACCGAAAGCTTCATCGCCGAAAGTGTGGCGGAACTCAAAAAGGGCAAAAAAGCCGAAGCCAAAGAGGCCAAATAGCGACCGGTCTTGTCCAGTGATATGAATGGGACGGGAGGCGGCCGGTGAAAATAGCCCTGGTGGCACCGTATGATTTTTCTCATCCCGGGGGGGTAGCCAACCACGTAACGGCCCTTGAACGGCAGTTGACCGCGATGGGGCACAGGGTGGTGGTCATCGCCCCCGCGTCCCGTCCGGTGACCACTTTTGAAGACAGGTTCGTGCACATCGGAACGCCGCGGCCGATGCCCGCTTCCGGGTCGGTGGCGCGCATCACCATTTCGGTGCGTCTGGCCAACAAGATCAAGGCGGTCCTGGCCAAAGAGCAATTCGATGTCATCCACTTACACGAGCCATTCATGATCATGCTATGCTCGGCGATACTGCGATATTCCAAAACAGTCAACGTCGGGACTTTCCATGCCGCCGATGCCAGACCGGGTTACAGTTTCGGCGGGCCGATCACCAAATTCATTCTGAACCGTCGCGCCCGCAAATTGCACGGTCATATCGCCGTCTCGCCGGCGGCGCAGGATTACCACTCGAAGTACGTCAAAGCGGAATACACCATTATTCCCAACGGCATCGACCTGGGGCACTTCAACACATCGGTCGAGCCAATACCTCAATATTGCGATGGTAAGGTGAATATCCTGTTCGTCGGGCGCCTTGAAAAACGCAAAGGCCTCAACTATCTCATCGACGCCTTCAAAAAGGTGCACAAGGACCATCCGAACACCAGGCTGCTGATCGTCGGACCGGGCACCCGCTTGAGACCAAAATACGAGAAAATGGTACGCAACGCCCACCTGGAAAACGATGTCGTCTTTACCGACGGTGTCAGCTACACCGACCTGCCGCGTTACTATAAGACGGCGGACATCTGCTGCGCCCCGGCCACCGGGCAGGAGAGTTTCGGCATCATTCTTCTTGAAGCGATGGCTTTGGGTAAACCGGTTGTGGCTTCCAATATAGCGGGGTATGCAGGTGTGCTGACGCATGAGAAAGAAGGTCTGCTGGTCAAACCCCGTCACGCCCATGACCTGGCCAATGCCATTTCCCGGTTGGTCGAAGATGAACCGCTAAGACACAAATTAGGCCGCCAGGGACTGGAAACGGTCCAGAACTATGCCTGGGACAAGGTTGCCCGGCGGGTGGCTGAATACTACCGGTTGGTGCTGGCCAGATGTGGCAAACCCCAGCCGGCGGATGCCGATACCGCGCCCGTTGAACCACTGACAGTCTGATAGATGGAAGGCAAATTGACGCTTAACGACACCAGGCGCCGTATCGGCGGCGGCATGACCGCCGGTCTGTCACGGGCGCTGGCTAAAAGCCGCATCAGCCCCAATGCAGTGACCGTAGCCGGTTTCATCATCACGATCGGTGCGGCATATGTCATTTCCACCGGGGCTCTGCTGGCCGGCGGTCTGGCGGTGCTGTTTGCCGGTTTCTTCGATATGCTTGACGGGGCACTGGCGCGGGCGTCGGGCCGTGTTACCCGTTTCGGCGCCATACTGGACGCCACCCTGGACCGGCTTTCCGAAGCCGCCCTGCTGATCGGCGTCATGGTCTATTTTGCCCCGGACGGCAACACCTGGCCGATAATGCTCACCGGTCTGACCCTGGCCGGGTCCTTGACGGTGAGTTACCTGCGCGCCCGTTCCGAAGCTGCCGGGCTCGAAGGCAAGGAAGGTATTTTTACGCGTCCGGAGCGGGTTATCGTGCTGGCGCTGGGCCTGCTTTTCAACTGGCTCATTCCCGCGCTCATTATTATCTGCGTAATGAGCTATATCACCGTGGGCCAGCGTTTATCGAGCGCTTACCGTCAACTTGACGGTAAATGACACCTAACGCAGAGTCTGTTAAAATAACTCTTCGGTTTTCCCCTCTTCTAAGCGGGGAAAGTGTCCGGTCAATTAAGACCTAGGGGGGAATCTATGCCAGTAACAGTCATCGTCGGCGCCCAATGGGGCGACGAAGGAAAAGGGAAGGTTATTGACATGCTCGCGGAGCGTGCCGATGCGGTGGTGCGATTCTCCGGCGGCGACAATGCCGGCCATACGGTCATCAATTCGCAGGGCACCTTCAAATTACACCTGATCCCATCCGGTGTCTTCTATCCGGATTGCACCTGCGTCATCGGCAACGGGGTGGTGGTCAATCCCGATATTTTTGTCAGCGAACGGGATGAACTCAACAGCCGCGGCGTAAACACCGATAACGTTTACATCAGCGATCGCTCCCACCTGGTCATGCCCTATCACATCCTGCTGGACGGTCTTGAAGAAGCAGCCCGCGGCAAGAAATCTCTCGGCACCACTCTTCGCGGTATCGGACCGGCTTTCGCCGATAAGGTTGCCCGCATGGGCATCCGCGCCGGAGACCTGATGGATCGGGGCATCCTCAGAACCCGGCTGGAATACGTCCTGGAATACAAGAACCAGATTCTGACCAAGCTTTACGGAAAGCCCGCGATCGACATCGACGAGCTTTATGAGATTTGCTGCGGCTATGCCGAGCAGTTGAAATCCAATATCAGGGAAACATCGTCCCTCTTGAACGACATGGTCGATGAGGGCAAATCGGTCATCCTCGAAGGCGCTCAGGGCGCCCTGCTCGACACTGATTTCGGCACTTATCCCTATGCTACATCCTCGTCGCCGCTTTCCGCCGGCGGTTGCCTGGGCGCCGGTATCGGCCCTACCCGGATCGATAACGTGCTGGGTGTTTTTAAAGCTTACTGCTCCCGGGTCGGCGCAGGGCCTTTCCCGACCGAACTTTTGGATGCCACCGGCAACCGCATCCGTGACCTGGCTCATGAATACGGCACCACCACCGGCCGGCCGCGGCGCATCGGCTGGTTCGACGGCGTTGGGGCGCGTTTCAGTGCCCGCATCAACGGCATGACCGGTATGGCCATCACCCGGCTGGACATCCTCGATTCGTTTGACGAGATCAAGGTCTGCACCGCCTACCGCCTCAACGGCGATCTCATTCAGGATTTCCCGGCTGAACCGGCGGTGCTTAACCAGTGCCAACCGGTTTACGAGACACTTCCCGGCTGGCGACAATCGACGACCGGCATCACCCGGCTGGAAGACCTGCCAAAACAGGCCAGGGAATTCGTCGCCCGGTTGGAAGAGCTCGCCGGATGCACGGCCTGTTACGTCTGCATCGGCCCGGTGCGGGAACAGACCATCGAAGTGAGACCAATGCTCTAAGTAACTCCATCGCAATATTAAAAGGGGCTGCCATATGGCAGCCCCTTTTTTACTTCGGCTTATCTCGAATACGATCATTCACTGGACTTCGCCGGATCTCGAAGCATCAAATACATTTTAAAGTCTGAACCCGGCATGGTCTCCTCCCGGAGAAGCCGAAACCCCCACCGCCCGTACATCGCCACGTTTTTAAGATTCTGGGTTTCCAGGTAAGCGGGCATCCCTTCTTCGTTGAGTCGTTCGAGCACCTGATGAATTAACTTGCTGGCAAACCCGTGTCCCTGATGAGCCGGATCGACAGCCAGGAGGGCCAGGTACAGATGCCGCCTGGGCGCCAATTCCCTTCGCAATTTACCAAAATGAGCATCAACGGCAGCTTCTCTGAAGAGATGCTGCCATCCGCACCGCAGCGGTAGAAACGGCCAACCGGCCCGGAAGTGATCCAGGACGGACTCCGAGGCATCCGGTTGCACCCAAACGGCTATCCCCTCGCATCCCGGCGATGTCGCGTAAACTTCATATCCCTTGGAAAGCACCGCCAATTTCAAATAGTACTCGAATGAATAACGAAGATTGGGGCGTTTGGATGGGTCAGGGATCAGGTAATGGGTGGAAGGATCGCCGGCAAAGGCGCGGGCGCAGGCTAAAGAGGCGGGTTCGACCAGATCGAGGGTCAGGGGTGTTAACTCGTTTATATGCATCGGCATTCCCCGGCATGTTAAACCTGAAATAATGCCTCTGTCAACGGTGCGCTGACCTCTTCGGACATCGATACCGATGCAGGCATGACCGGGCGTGGCGGACGTAACATGGCGAACAACGGGAAATTGGTGCCCGGTATTACCGCTGTTTCTTTCAGTTCAAACCCGAAACGCCGGTACATCTCCACATTCCGGAGGCTCTGCGTTTCCAGGTAGCAGGGCATGTCGTCGTTATCCAGCCGATGCAGCATCGGACGGAGGAGCATACTTGCAAACCCTTGACCCTGAAATTTGGGATCGACGGCAATCAGATCCAATTGCATGACACGGTCCGGCGCATGGTCGCGCAGCAGCCGCTGGCTTTCTTTATTGGCCGCAACGCCACGCTGCATCGATGTCCAGCCGCAGTGCAACGGCAGAAATGGGTAACCGGCGCGCCAGCGCGTCAGCCATGAATCGGTTTCTTCAGATGAAGCCCAGCAAGCGACGCCTTCACAGCGCTTCGATGTCAGATAGACCTCGTTGCGGCCGAAATAGCTGTACCGCAGATAGTATTCGAAGGAGTAATGCAGGTGACGGCGCTTAGCTTCATCAGGAATGAGATACTCATTCGACGGGTCTTCAGCGAAGGCTCGAGCGCAAGTGTGAGATGCCGGTTTTGTTAGTTTCAGACTGAGCGGCGTCAGGAGTGCGTCAGCGGTCATACCTTGGCAGGTCAATGTGGATGCCCGCGAGGGTATCCCGTATGATGGCTGCCGTCTTATCATCTGCCTCGGTCAGGGGCAGCCTGAGGCCGCCGACCCTGAACCCAATATGATTCAATGCGTATTTTACCGGAATGGGATTAGCCACCACAAAAAGGTTGTTGAAAACGGGCGTCAGGCGGCGGTGAATAGCGGCTGCTTGAACGATATCCCCGGCAACGAAACTTTCCATCATCTGCTTGATCTGAGTCCCAACGAGGTGTGAGGCCACGCTGATGACGCCGTGGGCGCCGATAGCCATCATCGGCAGGATATCTGAGTCATTGCCGCTCCAGACGGTGAAATCCGGCCTAACCTTTTGAGTCTCATCGATGATCCGGGCGATCTCACCCAGGTTGCCGCTGGCTTCCTTGGTGCCGACGATGTTAGGGATCTTCGACAGGCGGATCGTTGTATCGGCGGAGAGTGAAGTGACGGTACGGCCCGGCACGTTGTAAAGGATGATGGGAAGGGTGGTAGCGTCGGCGACAGCCTTAAAATGGCGGTACAGCCCCTCCTGAGTGGGCTTATTATAGTAGGGCACCACCAGCAAGGCGGCGTCAACACCCAGTTTTTCGGCCTTAATGGTATTCTCCACAGCCTCCGCGGTGGAGTTGGAGCCGGTGCCGGCGATCACCCTGGCCGAACCGCCGACGGCGGCCCGCACAGCCATGAAAAGCTCATGCTCTTCTTCCCAGGTTACAGTGGGCGATTCACCGGTGGTGCCGGCGACAACTATGCCATCGCTGCCGGAAGCAACGAGCGCTTTGGCCAGCAACCTGGTCTGGTCGAAATCGATGCTGCCGTCGTCCTTGAACGGCGTAACCATGGCGGTGATAAGGCGTCCCAGTTCTTTCACGATCAGCCTCCCAGCCAGCCGCGCCGGAGCATTTCCTCGGCGATCTGAACGGCATTGAGCGCCGCGCCCTTCCGGACGTTATCGGCGACGATCCACATGGTAATACCGCCCACGTGAGACGTATCTTCGCGGATACGTCCGACATAGGTCTCATCGGTGCCGGCGGCCATCCAAGGGGTGGGATAAAGGCTTACGGTCGGATCGTCCAGCACCCGGACGCCGGGGGCTTTCGTCAGGATAGCGCGGGCATCGTCGGCGGACATGGGGCGTTCGAACTCGATATTCACCGCTTCGGAATGACCGATGAAGACCGGCACCCTCACGCATGTGGCGGATAAAAGCAGGTTGGGCAGATGCATGATCTTGCGCGTCTCCACCATCATCTTCCACTCTTCTTTGGTGTACCCGGTATCCAGAAAGGTATCTATCTCCGGGAGCAGGTTGAAGGCGATCTGATGAGGATAAACGTGCGGCGTTACCGCCTGGCCGTCTAGTACGGTGCGGCTTTGCCCGGTGAGTGCTTCTATGGCGGCGGTGCCGGTGCCGGACACGGCCTGGTAGGTGCTGACCACCACGCGCTTGATGGGGTTGACCTTATGCAGAGGCGCCAGGGCCATCACCATCTGAATGGTGGAGCAGTTGGGGTTGGCTATGATACCCTTGTTGTTCCGGGCGTCTTCCATGTTTACTTCCGGCACCACCAGCGGCACCCCGGACTCCATGCGGAAGGCGGCGCTGTTGTCGATAACCAGCACCCCTTTCCGCGCGGCGATGGGGGAGAAATGACGGCTGATCTCGGCGCCGGCGGAAAAAAGCGCCAGGTCAATATCGTTGAAACTATCGGGGGATGTTTCCTGAACTTCCAGTTCCTGTTCCCTGAACCACAGCTTTTTCCCGGCGCTGCGGTCGGAAGCGAGCAGGGACAGGCTCTTCACCGGGAAATCTCGTTGAGTCAGGACCTTGATGAATTCCTGACCTACCATACCGGTAGCCCCGACTATGGCCACTCGTAATTCTTTCAAGTGAGACTCCCTAAAAACAAAATTCGAAATCCGAAATTCGAAATCCGAACAAATTCTAACTCATTGAGAATCAAATTCCAAAACGGCTTTGTGGCCCGGAATAAGCACTAGAATCCCAGCAGTTTTTCCAGGCCGAAAATAAACCGGCCGGGATGCCTGGGTATCTCCCGTACCGCCGTCAGCACGCCGGGCATGAAGCTCTCGCGGTTGATGGTGTCGTGGCGAATAGAGAGCGTCTGACCCAGGGCGCCGAAGATCACTTCCTGGTGCGCCACCAACCCCGGCATGCGGACGCTGTGAACCGGTACACCGTCGATCTCCTCTCCCCGGCTCGGCCGATCGTTACCGGCAGACGGGGATTCAAAAGCCTTATCCCGGGAAGCCGCCATGGCCCTGGCGGTGGCGATGGCCGTGCCGGAAGGGGCATCCGCCTTCTTCTCATGGTGCAATTCGATTATCTCCGCCCAGTCGAAATGGCGGGCGGCAATTCGGGCCAGTTCCATCATGACGATGGCGCCCAGGGCGAAATTAGGCACTACGATAGCCCCGATGTTGTATTCCTTGGTGAGGTTCTCAATGCGGCTGAGCATCTCCGGGCTGAGGCCGGTAGTGCCGATGACCAGGGACACCCCGGCGCGGGCGGCGGTCTCCGCCGATTGCGGCACCGCCGCGGCCAGGCTGAAGTCCACCAGTACGTCCGGCCGGGTGGCCTCCAGGAGACTTGCGAGGTCGGCACTCAGGAGGATGCCCCCTGCGATACCATCGACGGTCGATGATGTGTCCCCAGCCTTGGAATCGCAAGCGCCGACCAGTTCAAGGTCAGGCGCCGCGGAAACGGCCTTCATGACCTCCCGCCCCATCTGACCCAGGGCACCCTGAACAGCTACTTTTATGGTCATACCGGTCAACCCTATCTTGCACCGAAATCCGAAACATTTTTCATTTGTTTCGGATTTCGTGATGCACGATTCGTATTTAACTTCTGTGTTTTATCTTCGGAAAGGAGGCCGTCCGCCGCCTTCCATGGGGGCGCCGGGTCCGGCGCGCCGGAAACCGCCCTGCTGGGGCGGCGGCTGGTTGCGCGCCATTTCTTCCTGCTCTTCCGGGGTCGGCGGCGCCAGAAGGGCGCGGCGGGATAGGTTGATCCGTCCCTGGGAATCTATCTCGGTGACCTTGACGGTGACCATGTCGCCGGTTTTCAGTATGTCTTCGACCTTGTCGACGCGGCGGTTGGCCAGTTCCGAGATGTGTACCATGCCCTCTTTGCCGGGCAGTATCTCGATGAAGGCGCCGAAGCTCATGATACGGGTAACTTTACCGGTATAGACGGTGCCGGCCTCGATGTCCTTGGTCAGACCCTCGATGATGGCGATGGCCTTCCGCGCGGATTCGCCGTCGGTGGCGCCGATGATCACGGTGCCGTCGTCCTCGATGTCGATGGTGGTCTTGGTTTCTTCAATGATGGAGCGGATGACGCGGCCGCCGGGGCCGATGACGGCGCCGATCTTGGAGGCATCGATCTTGAGCTTGTACATCCGCGGCGCGTAGGGGGAAAGGTCGGCGCGGCTGTGGCTGATGGCCTTGTCCATGACATCCAGGATGGTCATCCGGGCACCGCGCGCCTGGTTGAGCGTCTGCTCGATAACCTCAAAGCTGATACCCTTGAGCTTAATATCCAATTGAATCGCGGTGATACCGTCACGGGTGCCAGCCACTTTGAAGTCCATGTCGCCGTAGTTATCTTCCAGGCCTTCGATGTCGGTCAGGGTGACGAAGCGAGCGGGATCGGCGTCGTCGGTGATGAGACCTACGGAGATACCGGCCACGGCCTTTTTGATAGGCACGCCGGCATCCATGAGCGCCAAAGAAGAAGCGCAGGTACTGGCCATGGAGGTCGATCCGTTGGAACTCAAAGCTTCTGACACCAGTCTCAGGGCGTAAGGAAATTCAGCCTCGGACGGGACAACGGGTAAAAGCGCCCGCTCCGCCAGCGCCCCGTGGCCGATCTCGCGGCGGCCGGTGCCGATACGCTTGGTTTCGCCGGTGGAATAAGGCGGGAAATTATAGTGGTGGATATAGCGCTTGGAAGTATCCGGGGCGATGTTGTCCAGTTTCTGTGCCGCCTGGAGCGAACCCAGGGTGACGACGTTCAGTATCTGTGTCTGCCCGCGGGAGAAAAGGGATGAGCCGTGGACGCGCGGCAACAGACCGACCTCAGCGGAAAGCTCACGGATCTCTTCGATTCCCCGGCCGCTGACGCGTTCCTTCTTATCCAGTATGGTGGAGCGTACGAGTTGCCGGATCTTCTTGTCATAGGCGCTGATGATGGCGTTGCAGTCGAATTCGCCGCTGAGGGCATCGAGCAGTTCGCCTTTGATCTTCTCCAGGTTCTCCTGGCGCTGGGACTTGTCCGCCTGGTAGAAAGCGGCGGCCAGTTTGTCATCGACCATGGCGGCAACCTTGGCCAACAGGCCGGGATCGACCACCGGGGCATCCACATGCCACTTGGTCTTGCCGATAGCGGCGATGATCTCTTCCTGAAGGGCGATGATCTCCTGATTGGCCTGGTGGCCGAAGCGGATGGCTTCCAGCATCAGCGCTTCCGGGGCTTCATGAGCGCCGGCTTCCAGCATGGTGACCGCTTTTTTAGTGCTGGCCACCACCACCTCCAGCGTGCTCTCCGGCAGCTGGGAGAAGGTGGGGTTCAGCACGAACTGGCCGTCGATATAACCGACGTGCACCGCGGACAAAGGGCCTTCGAACGGCATCTCAGAGATGCCCAGGGCGCAGGAAGCGCCGATAACGCTCAGGACGTCCGGATCGTTCTCCTGATCCGCGGCCAGTACTGTGGCAATGACCTGGATCTCACGGCGCCAGCTCTTGGGCAGCAGCGGGCGGATTGGGCGGTCGGCCAGGCGGCAGGTCAGAATAGCGTTCTCCGATGGGCGGCCTTCGCGGCGGATGAAACCGCCGGGGATGCGGCCCGCGGCATACATCCGTTCTTCGACCTCAATGGTCAGGGGCAGAAAATCAATGCCGGGCTTGGCATCCTTAGCTATGGTGGCGGTAACCAGCACCTGAGTTTCGCCGTAGCGCAGAGTGACGGCGCCATTGGCCTGCCAGGCCATCTTGCCGCTTTCGATGACGAGCTTGCGCCCGCCGATGTTGCGTTCAAATGTTTTAACTATTGACAACAGACTCTCCTTGTTATATTTACAGTAATCCCGACCTTCCCCGGCTGGGGGGATCAGGTTACTTGCGCAGGCCGAGCTTAACGATCAGATCCTGGTAGCGGGTAGCGTCTTCCTGCCTCAGGTAGGCAAGCATGCGCCGCCGTTGACCGACCAGTCTCAGCAAATTGCGCTTGGTATGAGAGTCCTGCTTGTTGGCCGTCATGTGGGCGGTCAACTGAACGATGCGCGCGGAAAGGATGGCAACCTGTACCTCGGCGGAGCCGGTATCCTTGTCATGGCGCTTGAATGCATCGATTACGCTGACTTTGTCTTGTTTTTCCAATGTCTTTCCTCTTTATCTTTTATCAAACAAGAAGTATAGCACAATCCATCGTGGGGGTAAAAGATGAATAGATTGTGTGTCTTTATTTTCAACGGCGGTTTACTCCGCGCTCTCAGCGCCCGGCTGGTGGGCGATAAAAACCTTCAGCCTCAATTCCTCACCGGCCGTGTCCGCCACGGCCAGGAGTTCCCCGTCCGTCCGGTAAAGCCGGTAGGCCTGTTTGCCTGTTAGCCGGGCTGACAATTCCTCGGTCACCACGCCGCAGATGACTTTAGCGGCGGCAGGTTCGTCAAGTTCAAGCGACGGCAGGGCTGCGAGCGCCGTATCGACGGGTAAAAGAACAGCGGCCAGGTCATCGGGGGACGAGAGGTTGTCAAGGGGGATGGACTGTGTTATGTCAAATATGCCATAACGGGTGCGACGGAGACTCTTGAGGTGCGCCCCTACCCCCAGCCCTTGCCCCAGGTCATATGCCAGCGACCGGATGTAAGTGCCGCCGCCGCACTCCACGTCGATGGTGACCAGCGGTGAGGCGAAATCGACGAGAATCAGGCAGTGAATGGTGACCGGGCGGGCTTTTACTTCTACAGCTTCGCCGCGGCGGGCCATATCGTACATGGGGCGGCCGTTTTGCTTAAGGGCGCTGTAGATCGGCGGTACCTGCTCTATCTTACCCACAAATGATTTCAGGGCGGCTTCGACGGCACTCCGGTCGATATTTGAAGCATCGGCGCGCGCGGTGACAGCGCCTTCGGCGTCATAAGTATCGGTGGTCACGCCAAATTCGATAACGGCGCGGTAGGTCTTAGACACCTGGTGGAGGAATTCCACCGTCCGGGTAGCGCGCCCGATCGCCACCGGGAGCACCCCGGTAGCTAGTGGGTCCAGAGTGCCGGCGTGGCCGATGCGACAACGCCCGGTAAGTCTTTTCAAACGGGCGATGACCTGATAAGAGGTCATGCCGGGGGGTTTGTCTATGTTAAGCCAGCCGTTAAGACCCATTTTTCAAAATACTACCAATACTACAAATACCCGCCATCCCCCCGTTGTCTTTGTGAGCGGCAGCGAAGAATCTCAATGTTTTTGTTACCGATTTATTCAAGCCAATTCAGAGTCTCACGGATAGCCGAAACATGGAGTTGACCAAGATTTCGATCGAATCGAAAAAGACACCCTTTGGATTTTTGATATTTGGATTTGCTTAGATATTGGGTATTAGAAATTAGGTATCGTTCGGCGGTTCCGGTGGCGGCTGGTTGGCAACGTCAATAAGATGGCTGAGCCGCGCGCCGCGCTCAATGGAATCATCCCAGTAGAAGGCCAGTTCCGGGACATGCCGCAGGGTCAGAACCTTACCCAGTTCACCCCTGAAATAGCTCTTGGCGCCGGTCAGAGCCTTCAATATCTCTTCTTTGTTCTCCGAGGTGGTCAGATGACTGACGTAGATCTTGGCGAACGTCAGGTCGGGAGCGGTTTCCACTGCGTTCACCGAAAGAAACTCAAAGCGGGGATCGCGCACATCACGCTGCATGATGCGGCTCATCTCCTCGCGGATCAGCTGGTTGACCCTTTCGACCCGGTGGCTCAAGCGCTTTTCTCCTTGCGGATGAACTCAAGCACGTCGCCCACCTGGAATTCGTTGAATGTCTCCAACCCAACGCCGCCTTCGAATCCCGCCAGGACCTCGCGGACATCGTCCTTGAAGCGGCGCAGCGAAATCATGGGACTCTCCGCCAGCGCTTCACCGCCGCGCATCACCCGGACGCGGGCGCCGCGGGCGGCTTTGCCCTCAAGGACGTATATGCCGGCCACGTTGGCCTTTTTACCCGCGGAGAAGACAGCACGCACCTCGGCGCGGCCTTCGATGATCTCCTTGATCTCGGGTTCGATCAGACCCTTCAAAGCCTTGTCGACTTCCTCGATCAGCTTGTAGATGATGTCGTAATGCCGGACGTCGATTTTCTCAGCGTCGGCCAGGCGCTGAGCGCCGGATTCGATGCCGGTGGAGAACCCGATGACCAGGCCGTGTGAGGCGATGGCCAGCATGATGTCGTTCTCAGTGACGTTGCCGGTGCCGGAGTGAATGATGTGGACGGTCAGGTTCTCAGTCGCCAGTTTCTCCAGCGAGGTGCGGATGGGTTCGATACTGCCCTGGACGTCCGTTTTCAAAATGATGTTGAGCTCTTTGACCTTGCCGGAGGCGATCTGGTCATGGAGGCTGGCCAGGCTGACGGTAGCCGGCTTCTTAGCCGTCCTCTCGGAAAGCAACTGGCGCGCCTGCCGCTCGTTGACGGCTACGGAAAGAGTATCGCCGACGCCGGGTACCGCCGGGAGGCCCAGGATGGCGGCCGGGGTGGAGGGTTCGGCCTTGCGGATCTGCTTGCCCTGGTCATTGAACATGGCCTTGACCTTGCCGAAGATGTCGCCAACCACCACGATATCGCCCACCTTAAGGGTGCCGTTCTGCACCAGGACGGTGGCCATGGCGCCGCGATTCTTGTCCATCTCGGCCTCGATGACCACGCCGGTGGCGGAAGCGTTGGGGTCCGCGTGCAGGTCCTCGATCTCGGCTACCAGCAGCACGTTCTCCAGAAGATCGTCGATGCCGATGCGTTCCTTGGCGGAAGTGCCGACGGCGATGGTATCGCCGCCCCATTCTTCGATCACCAGACCCTGATCTGCTAGTTGCTGCTTGACGCGGTCGGCGTTGACGCCGGGCTTATCTATCTTATTGATGGCCACGATGATGGGCACACCGGCGGCGCGGGCGTGGTCGATGGCCTCCAGCGTCTGGGGCATTATGCCGTCGTCGGCGGCCACCACCAGGATGGTGATATCGGTAGCGCGGGCGCCCCGGGCGCGCATGGCGGTAAAGGCCTCGTGGCCGGGGGTGTCGAGGAAGGTGATCTTCTGGCCCTTGATCTCCACCTGGTAGGCTCCGATGTGCTGGGTAATGCCGCCGGCTTCGCTCTCCATGACATGAGTCTGGCGGATGGCGTCCAGGAGGCGCGTCTTACCGTGGTCGACGTGGCCCATGATGGTCACTACCGGCGGCCGCAGCGGCAGGTTTTTGAGTTCTTCCTGTTCCGGCCTCTTGCGCTTCAGCGCGGCAGACCGGACCGCCTGAGGCCGGGCTTCAATGCCAAAATCAGCGGCCAGTTTAGCCGCCGCTTCAAAATCTATCACTTCGTTGATGTTGGCCATCATGCCGTTACGCATGAGCTGCTTGATGACCTCGATGGGATGCTGCCGGAGGGTAGCGGACAATTGCCTGACGCTGATAGCCGGAGGCAGCTCCACTACCGGTCGGGCGGGCGCCGTATTGGTTGAACTGTCTCTTTTTTCTTCAGACACTTGACTGCTCCTTAATGATTTCGCTGATGGCCGCCTTCAGTGCCTCCCTGTCCTCTTTGGCGAGTTTGACCTTCAAGACGTGTTCCAGTTGATTGCCTTTGACGGCGGCGGCGAGACAAGCGGTTTCACGGCACAGATAAGCGCCGCGACCGGACGCCCTGCCGGTGGGGTCTGTCATCACCCGGCCTTCCGGGGTGCGTACGACACGCAGGAGACCTCGTTTGCCGCCGACGGTCCGGCAGGCGACACAGGTGCGCTGGGGTGTTCTCTTAGAAGTAGTCATCACCTAGATCGAATTCACCGGCGCCACCGCTGCGTTTCTTCTTGCCCCGGCTGCCATCATCGGTTTCCCTGCCGCCCCGGCGTTTCTTCTTTTCCGCGCGCTCTGCGGCACGTCCGAGGATATCCTCGGCAAAGCGGACGCCGGATTTACTTTCGGCCGGGGTCTGCGGAACCCGTTCCGCCATATCGAGCGAGAGCTTGAGACCGGCTTCCTCGGGTACCGGCGGTGCGGCCTGGGGCACGCTGACCAGCACCGGTTCCAGTGTCTCCGGCGGCAGTTCCGGCAGCTTCTCGACGGCTTTTTCCGCGGGTTTCTCCACCGGTTTGGCGGCAGGTTTCTGCGGCGCTTTCTCCGGGGCCGGTTCAACCGGCTTCTCCACCGCTTTTTCCGGCGCTTTCACTACTTCCACAACAGGAACCGCGACCTGAGGCGCTGGCGCTGGATGGGCGGCTTCATAATCTGAAATACTCTTAATATCGATGCGCCAACCGGTCAGTTTGACTGCCAGGCGAACGTTCTGTCCTTCTTTGCCGATAGCCAGACTCTGCTGCCGGTCCGGGATGATCGCCGTGGCCGATTTCTCAGCTTCGTTGACGATGACCCTGGCGACCTGAGCCGGGCTCAAGGCGTTGGCGATAAGGATAGCCGGATCGGCGTTCCAGGCAACGACATCGATCTTTTCACCATTCAGCTCGCTGACGATGTTCTGAATCCGGATGCCGCGCAAGCCGACGCAGCAGCCCACCGGATCGATCCCCGTCTGGCGGGCGGCCACGGCGACCTTGGAGCGGGCGCCGGCTTCCCGGGCAACCGATTTGATCTCCACCATGCCGGAATATATCTCCGGGATCTCCATCTCGAAAAGGCGGCGCAACAGGCCGGGATGAGAGCGGGAAACGACAACCACCGCCCCCTTGACCGTCTTGGCCACCTCTACCAGGTAGACCTTGAGGCGCTGGCCGGGACGGTAGCGTTCCGTGTGAACCTGTTCCGACGGCGGCATGACCGCTTCGGCGCGTCCCAGGTCGATTACGACCTGCTTGGGATCCGCGCGCTGGATCAGGCCGGAAACTATATCTCCGGCTTTACCCGCGTATTCATCGACGATGGCGGTGTTTTCGGCCTCATGCAAGCGTTGCAGGATGACCTGTTTGGCCGTTTGCGCAGCAATGCGGCCGGCGTCATGGGGCGTATCCTCGACGATCACCGGTTCGCCCAGTTGAATGCTGGGCTGGAGGCGCCGGGCTTCGGGCAGGGTTATTTCGGTGCGCGGATCGTTTACCTTCTCCACGACCGTTTTCTCCGCCCAGACCCGCACCCGGCCGGTTTGATGATCGATCTTGGCCTGAATGTTCTGATTGGGGGCAAAACTCTCTTTACGGTAAGCGGAGACAAGCGCCGCTTCCACCGCCGCCAGAACCACCTCTTTGGAGAGGTTTTTCTCGGCGGAGAGTTGAGTGATAGCGAGCAAAAAGTCGCTTTTCATCTCGTTTTTGCTCCCTCCTTCAATTATTCCTTACAATAAAAAAGTGGGATTTCAACCCACTTCACAGGTTCTCTTCAACTAACAAAACAGTATATCACGCCGATTAGCCTTTTGCAATAGGTATCACTCCTATATAATGCGTCATAGCCGCCATTCCGGAACGCCTTTCGGCGTCCTTTTGATGTCGAATCTGCTAAGGAGAGCTGATCGATGGAACGACATATCCTGGCAGGTAAAGCACATACCTATATAGACTCCATCTGCGCACCACCTCACCGGCGTACCGGTTCCGGCGGCAACCGGACCACCGTCGAGTTCTTTACCAAAACGATCGGTCAATGGGGTTATGCCACTGATACGACGCCGTTCCCCTGCCTGGATCACGAAACCGGAGCCGTTTCTCTCGCTCGCGAGGAACATGATTTTGAAGTTTTCATCAGCCCTTTCTCGCTGGCTGCCGATGTCGAAGCGCACCTGGTGGCGATCTCGACGGTAGAAGAACTAGCAGGTTGCGAGTGTCGCGACAAGATACTGCTCCTCAATGGCGCCATCGCCGCCGAGCAGTTGATGCCTAAAAACTTCACTTTCTATAACCCTGAGCACCATCAGCAAATCTACACCCTGCTGGAGGATAAACGGCCGGGGCGCTCTACCCGTTCCCCATGATCGAGGACGGGGATTTCGACATTCCCTCGGTTTATTGTGCCGACACTACCGGCGAGGCCATCGCGCGTCACGGCGGCGAGGTATTTCATTTGAAAGTCGAGGCCAGCCGCATCCCTTCAGCGGCTTCGAACGTCATCGCCCGGAAAAACCCCGGCACGGCGGCGAAAGTAGTCGTTTGCGCCCACATAGATACCAAGGAAACCACCCCCGGCGCCATCGATAACGCCTCAGGGATCGCGACGCTGCTGCTCCTGGCCGAGTTGATGAAAGACTACGAGGGACCTCTGGGGATCGAGATCACAGCCATCAACGGTGAAGACAATTACAGCGCCGGCGGCGAGATGGACTATCTGCGGCGCTACAGCGACCGGCTGCCTGAGGGTTTATTCGCCGTCAACATCGACGCCGCCGGTTACATCGAGGGAAAAACCTGCCTTTCCTTTTATAACCTGCCGCCGGGCATCGAGGCGAAAGCACGGGAGGTTATCGAGTCAAATCCGGGCCTGATGGAAGGTTTCCAATGGTACCAGAGCGACCACATGGTCTTCGTCCAAGCCGGTCGCCCCGCCATAGCCGTTACCTCGGATAAATTCGTAGAACTGAGCGCCACGATCACCCATACGCCTAAAGACACCGTGGACATCGTCGACACCGGCAAACTGGTCGAACTGGCCGCGGCGCTCAACACCCTGATCCGAACCCTGTAACCACCAACCGTCATTATGAGCCGCAGCGAAATGAACTCAATGCCGTTACCAACTCACAACGCATGGTCGCTATCCTACCCTTTTCACGGTTAACGTCCCGCCCCGCCCCAGTATCAATTATTGCCCCCTTGTTATTAGTATTTGTAACTTTAGTCATATTATCATCCACGCGAATAGTGTATATTATGTCATGTAAGGTCAGACCACCAGGCGCAGCCAATGCAGAGGGTTGGCTCGCCAGCGTTACGGCCGGACCTAATAACACAACCTCGTGAAGGTATTAAAATGAAAACCTATCACACTACCGTAACCCGCCGCGATTTCATGAAGGCTTTAGGCCTGACGGGCGCCGGCCTCACCGCCGCCGCCACCGTCCCCTCTTTCGTCGATCTCGATGACGCCATCTCCCAGGGCGCCGTTAAACGCCCCTGGTGGGCTCGCACCGTCGAAACCCCCACCACCGAAGTTGACTGGCCTAATATGAAGAAGTTCTCCGAGGGCAACACCATGCGCGGCAGCGCCGCCAAATACATGCCCACCTATATCGACCAGGCCGAAACCGAACGCCGTGCAGCCTTGAAAAAAGAGGTCGAGGACGGCTACAAGGCCGACAAGAAAGCCGGTTACACTGTACGCGATTATGCGTTCAGTGGCTCCGCTGGCCAAGGCGCTGTCTCCAATTCGTTTATGGGCCCCATGAAGGCCAAGACCCCGCAGCAACTGGGTGTGGCCCCGTGGGAAGGCACCAAGGAAGAGAACGCCGCAATGTTGCGCACCGTTCTGCGCTTCTTCGGCGCCATGAGCGTCGGTTTCACAGAGCTCCATGAAGACACCACCATGAAACTGATGTACGAGAAAGGCCCTGGTAACAAACAGGAGTATATCTTCGCCGATGTCGATGAGCCGTCGGAGACGGCCACCGAACAGATCTTCCCCAGGAAGTGTCGCTGGGTAGTCACTATCGTCAATCAGGAGAGTCAGGAATTGTGGAAACGCAACCCCACTCCCCTCCAGGTGCAGATCCGCTACTCCCGCGCCCAGAACATCCAGGAGCAGTTCCAGGAGTTCATGCGCTCGCTCGGTTACCTCGCCCTGTCAGAGGGCGGTAACGGCACCGGTATCGCTCCGGCCTTCGGCGTCATGTCCGGCTTGGGCGAAATGGGCCGCATGAACCGCATGATCACCACCGAGTACGGCCCGACGGTCGGTATCTTCCGCTACGTCACCGACATGCCGCTGCCCGATGAAAAACCGATCGACGCCGGCTTCCTGCGCTTCTGCAAGACCTGTATGAAATGCGCCGATGCCTGCGGTGAGGGCGCCATCTCCTTTGAGAAGGAACCCTACTGGGAAGTCGTCGGCGGCTGGAACAACCCGGGTCACCGGGCCTGGTTCGAGGATTCACGCAAGTGCCGCGCCTACAAGATGCTGCCTGACTCCTGCAACGCCGGCAAATGTCTGTCGGTCTGCACCTTCACAAAATACGAAAAGGCAGGCGTTCATGGGCTAGTGAAGGCCGTCTCTTCAACCACCCCGGTCTTCAATGGATTCTTCCGCAACATGGACGACATCTTTTACCATGATGGTCTGAAGGACCCGGCTACCTTCTGGGAGACGCCGGTACCGGTGTACGGCATCGACGGTTCGATCGGCCTGAACACTCAGTAAACCGCGACAACCAGAGCTTCAAGGGAGGGGGGAATTCCCCCCTCCCTTTTTGTATTCCTACCGCATCAAGAATCAGATTATTCGAACTTCAGAGCCAGGCCCGCGCTCTCCCGTTGACTTGGAAATCGATCTTGCTTTATAATATATGCGTATATGCGCATATTAGACAATAACCCTGACCGCCTGGCCGATCTAATGAAGGCGTTATCCGACGCCACCCGGCTGCGCATCCTGAACCTGCTCATCGAGCGCGAATGCTGCGTCTGCGAGGTCATGCAGGCGCTTTCCATTTCCCAGACCCGTGCCTCTCGTAACCTGTCGCAGCTCTATGACGCCGGATTACTGGCGCAGCGGCGGGAGGGGTTATGGACTATCTACTATCTGTCGCCGGAGGCCGCCGCGGACCACCGCGGTCTCATCATTCAGGCCGTCGAAGAAGCGCTTAAGGACAATGACCAGGCGGCTGCCGACCGCCGCCGCCTGCGTGAGAGCGCGCGCCTCTGCCCACCGGCCGATCTGCCGGGGCTGGGTACATCGAACCATCCCGACATCGAAGAACCCGCCTGCCCGGTATCCTCCGGAACTGATTCCGGACAGGCGTCAATTAAAGG
This sequence comes from Dehalogenimonas sp. THU2, assembly GCF_039749495.1. Classification (NCBI taxonomy): domain Bacteria; kingdom Bacillati; phylum Chloroflexota; class Dehalococcoidia; order Dehalococcoidales; family Dehalococcoidaceae; genus Dehalogenimonas; species Dehalogenimonas sp. THU2. Next base: position 26,713 of record NZ_JBDLLU010000012.1, read on the forward strand.
AGTAATTTGAGCAGCAACGCCATCATCTTCATATCCCTGGCTGCCGTCCTATCGGCGGTGTCGTTCTTTCTCGACCGGGACAAGACCGTCGCCGGCTTCAAGAAAGGCTGGCAGATGTTCAGAAAAATGCTTTTGCCTCTTCTCAACATCCTCATTATCGTCAGTGTAGCTCTGTACGCCATACCGCCTAGTGCCATCGATGAATACCTCGGTGCCGGGTCCGGTATCGGCGGCTTTTTCGTCGCCGCGGTCGTCGGTTCGATCGCCTTTATCCCGCCGTTTATTTCCTACCCCATCGCCTCGGGTCTTCTGCAGCAGGGAGCAACCTATGCCGTGGTGGCCACCTTCATGACCACTTTGATCATGGTCGGCATAGTTACCCTGCCTTTAGAGATACAATACCTCGGCCGCCGCGCAGCCATTGCGCGCAACGTACTCAATTTTTTTGCTGCCATCATCGTCGGTCTGGCTATCGGAGTCGTCCTGTGAAAACACTCGCCAAAAAGTACCAACCCTATATCTGGTTAGCCGCTTTCGGCGTAGCGACTATCGTTTCCTTCTCCCTGGGTTTCGATCCGGGCAAGACGGTCTTCACTAATTTCAGGGTGTCGGTCTTCGAGTTGCTGTCGTTCGTCCCTTTCATCTTCATCATCGTCGGGCTGTTTGATGTCTGGGTGCCCAAGGAAAAAATACAGAAACACCTCGGGAAGGACTCCGGCGTCAAGGGCATGTTCCTGGTAGTCCTCCTGGCCATGCTCCAAGCCGGACCGCTCTACGGCGCCTTTCCGGTGGCTTACGTCCTTCACAAGAAAGGTACCAGCGTCCGCAACATTTTCATCTACCTTGGAGCCTTCTCCTCGATGAAGATCCCAATGCTGGGCATCGAGATCGGCTACCTGGGCGTAGAGTTCACTTTAGCGCGGACGCTCATTTCACTCCCGCTTTTCATCGCCATCGGCCTATTGATGGAACGCTATCTGAAAGGCACTGAGTTCGAAGTGATGAACCCAGGCGAAAAACCATCGGCGCCGGCACAGGCGAACCTCCAACCCGCCGGGGGGAAATGATGAACCGGCCCGACGCAACCTGCGCCGTCACTCCGGACGCCGGATGCCCCACCACCCTGTCTTTCCTGGACCGGTTCCTTACGCTGTGGATATTTCTGGCCATGGCCGCCGGCGTCGGCCTGGGATTCTTCCTGCCGGGATTCGGCGATTTTATCGATTCGCTCTCGATAGGCACAACTTCGATACCCATCGCCATCGGCCTCATCCTGATGATGTACCCGCCCCTGGCCAAGGTGAAATATGAGGAACTGGGCAAGGTCTTCCGCAACTGGAAAGTGTTGCTGCTGTCGCTGATACAGAACTGGATCATCGGCCCCATCCTGATGTTCGCCCTGGCCGTCATCTTCCTGGCCGATTTCCCGGAGTACATGGTGGGCCTGATCATGATCGGGTTAGCCCGCTGCATCGCCATGGTCATCGTCTGGAACGAGTTAGCCAAAGGCGACTGCGAGTACGCCGCCGGGTTGGTGGCTTTCAACTCCATCTTCCAGATCGTGTTCTTCTCGGTTTACGCCTACGTCTTCATCACCGTGGCGCCGCAGTGGTTCGGCTTGGGCGGTGCCGTCGTCAATGTTTCCATAGGGGAGATCGCCCGCAGCGTGCTAATCTACCTGGGCATCCCGTTCTTCGGCGGCATGGCGACGCGGTACTTCCTATTGAGGCGCAGGGGTCGCAAGTGGTACGAAGGCAAGTTCATCCCCCGCATCAGCCCCATCACCCTGACGGCGCTCCTCTTCACCATCGTCGTCATGTTCTCCCTCAAGGGCGATGTCATCATCGAATTACCCCTCGACGTGGTACGCATCGCCATACCGCTCTTGATCTACTTCGTGTTCATGTTCCTGGTGAGCTTCTACATGGGGCGGCGCATCGGCGCCGACTATTCCCAGACGGCGGCCATCTCTTTCACCGCCGCCTCCAACAACTTCGAACTGGCCATTGCCGTGGCCATATCGGTCTTCAGCATCGGCTCCGGTGTCGCCTTCGCTGCCGTCATCGGACCGCTGGTGGAGGTGCCGGTACTTATAAGTTTGGTGAATGTGGCCCGCTACTTCCAGCGGCGGTATTTTCAGCCGCCGTTTACCGTAAACAAAATATAGAAGGAGATAAAAATGTCAGAACAACAGGTCAACATCATCGTATTCCCTGCCCCTCTATCCGGGTCGTGCTGAGGCCCCCAGGGACAATCGTCGGAGACGATTGAAGCGATCAAAACAGCCGTCGAGGGCGTGACCGGCGGGACCGCGGCCGTCATCGACGTTGAAACCATCGATGCCGATGACCCGGTCTTTGCCCCGGTAATCAAGGCTTTCGACGCCTACGGTACCTGGGCCCTGCCCGTCGTCACACTGAATGGCCAGGTAGTGTCGGTGGCAGTCTCCGCGCCAGGCCAGATAGCAGCGGCTCTAGACCAGGCACTCAAGGCCGCGGTAGACCCTTCCACAGCGTAGGGGCACATTGCGCATACACGGGTGTAGGGGCGGGTCTGAGACCCGCCCGCCCGGTCTCCCGTTTTGAAGGGACACGCCGTGCCGTGTCCTCCCAAGCCTCAATTTTAATTGTAAAATTTGAATAGTGTAAGACGATTGTAATTTGGACTTCATCTTAAATATGCTTTCAGGCGGCGTCGCTTCTCTCTTCGACTATCTATCGGCACACGTACTGACCTGCCTGGTGCCTGCCTTCTTCATCGCTGGTGGCGTTGCTGTGTTCATCTCAGCTCCAGCAGTGCTGAAATACTTCGGCCCCCAGGCCAACAAGTTCCTGAGTTATGGCGTCGCCTCGGTTTCCGGCAGTATTCTGGCCGTTTGTTCCTGTACGGTTTTGCCGCTCTTTGCCGGTATCTACAAACGCGGCGGTGGTATCGGTCCGGCCACAACCTTCCTGTTCTCCGGTCCGGCTATCAACATACTGGCTATCGTTTATTCTGCCCGCTTGCTTGGTTGGGATATCGGCTTAGCCCGGGCTATCGCCGCGGTATCGCTGGCTATCGTCATCGGCTTAATCATGGCTTACCTTTTCCGTAAAGACTCTGAAAACCAACCAGCTTCCGAACTGTTTGCCAGCGACGGTGATGATTCCAAACGGTTATGGCAGACGCTCCTTTTTTTCGGCACACTGGTCGGCATCCTAATCTTCGCCTCCGCCGCCAATTGGCCGGTAACCATTCTCCTGCTCGTCGCGTTGGGCTTGGTTCTCCGGCGCTATTTCAACCTTGATGAGATCAAACACTGGCTCCGGGAAACCTGGGCTTTCGTAAAACTGATCTTTCCCTGGCTTATCGGCGGCGTGTTCCTGGCTGGGGTTATCAGGACCATCATTCCGGCGGACCTTATTACCGGGGCGGTAGGCGAGAGCAACTTGTCTTCAAATATCCTGGCATCCGTTTTTGGCGCGCTGATGTACTTCGCCACGCTGACCGAAGTCCCCATCCTGAAGGCCTTTCTGGAATTAGGCATGGACAAAGGCCCTGCTCTAGCGTTGCTGCTGGCAGGCCCGGCGCTGTCACTGCCCAGTATGCTGGTTATACGTAAGATAATGGGCAATAAACGGGCGTTCACCTATGTTGGCCTGGTCGTTGTATCATCTACATTAGCGGGCATGATCTTCGGAATGTTCTAGAAGATAGGAGTATTGAACTATGAAAATTAAAATTCTGGGTACCGGGTGCCCCAAGTGTAACCAGCTGGAAGCCGTAACCCGCGACGCGGTAAAGGAATTAGGCCTTGACGCCGAAATCGAAAAAGTCAAAGACATCACTAAAATAATGGCTTACCCGGTGATGATGACTCCCGCGCTGGTGATCGATGAAAAAGTGGTCCTATCGGGTAAGGTGCCCGGTAAAGCCGATATAATCGCTCTATTAAAAAGTGCCCTGTAGAAGCAATCCCCTAAGGGTCCTACCGGGTAGAATTTTCCAACCGCTTGGTCATCTTGTAATACTCCAGCGGTTCCCCCTCCACCAGCTCCACCTCATGAGACTTGACCTCGTAGCCCAGAGATTGCCAGAAATGGCGAGACCCTATCGCAGCGTCGAGTTCCAACGATTCGATCCCCCGCCCCGCCGCCAGCCTCTCCAGTTCAACGGCTATCGATCTGCCGTAGCCCTTACCCTGATACTCCGGACGGACAAATACCCTCGATACATAGCCGCCGATGAGGCTGCCGGTAGACACCGGTTCGTTATCTATCCAGCCGATGACGATGTCCCCGGCGGCGGCGTCCTTGCGAATGTTTTCCGCCGAATGAAATTTGATGAAAAGCTGGATGACCGCGGGGGTGTAGTGTAGTCCGTAGGAACGTTCAACGGTGTTATGGATCAGGCGGAGGAGGTCCGGCAGATCATCTTCGGCGAAAGGTCTGATGGCAAGGGAATTCGGCATGGATAATGCTTATTCCAATGTTTCGTCGCCGTCAGGCTGACACCTTCGCTCGATAAGCTCCCATCTCACCATGCCGTCCTCGATAAGCTGCCTGATCTTGCGCTCGGCGGGGGTCAGCACGCAGTTCTTGCCGCTTTTGACCTCCACGATGACCACTTCCTTGGGGTCGCCGCTGGACAGGCCGGGGAAGACGACGAAGTCGATGGGACTGCCGATGAAGCGGGCCTCGGTGGGATCGTATTTGAACTCGGGGAGGAAGGGCGCCATCTGCTCGGTGAACTTGCCCCCCAGCACCGCCCGGCTCTGGGTTACCGCCTGTTTTGAGGAGTGGCCGATCTCCGCTTTCCAGTAGGCCTGCTCCTGCGCCTGCCACTCCCGGAAACGCGCCTCGAAACGCCATTTGATCATGTAATAGTTGACGGTGATGATGAGGAAGGCGGCCACCACCACCAGGACGATGATGAGCACCGTGTCCACTAGCTGCTCCCGGGTTTTTTTAGCGGGACGCCCGACCGGCACAGCGGGCAGTCCTCCGGCTCATAGGCCGGGGTGACGGCGCGCAGGCAGGCAAAAAGCGGCGCGCCGAAGTCATGCTGGTGTTCCGAGCGGTCCACCAGCACGCCGATGCCGACGATGTCACCCTGCTGTTTGTTGACCGCGTCGATGACCTCGCGCACGCTTTTGCCGGTGGTCAGCACGTCATCGACGATGAGAATGCGCTCGCCCGGCTTGATCTTGAAACCGCGGCGGAACTCGCGCTCGCCGGTAGCCATTTTCTCTGCAAAGGCCGCCGGCAGTCCCATCTGGCGGGCAACCTCGAAGGCCAGGATGATGCCGCCGGTGGTGGGGCCGACGACAAGTTCGATGTCTTTATTTTTGAAATGTTCAGCGATCATACCGCACAGCGGCACCGCCGCCGCCGGGTTTTCGATGACCCGGAATTTCTCCCAATAGACCGGCGAGTGCAGGCCGGAGGTCAGCAGGAAATGTCCGTCCAGTCGTGCACCGGACCGGATGAATAATTCTTCGACGTCGTTAATTTATATTCTCCCTGATCTTGCCGTAAACCCGCCGGGCCGGGAACAGTAATAACACCGGCACGAGCAGCACCCCGGCAACGATCTCTTCGAACTCATGGTTGGGGGCGCCGCCGAAACTGCCGAGAGGCCAGAAGACCACCCAGGCCTTGCCGTGAATATCCTCGCGGCTGACCGTCCAGCCCTGGGAAGAATCCAGGCTCACCGGTCGGTTGTCGCCCCGGACGTAGTATTCGCCCTCGGGAATGGTCACAGCGGGGTATGAGCGGTTGTCGCGGTTGACGATGTAGGGTTCGTCGAGTTCCTGGCCGTCGATGAAAATGATGCCGTTCCTGACCTCGACCGTGTCACCCGGCATGCCGATGATACGTTTGATGAATTCGCGCCCATCCTCGTAGGGTGAGGGAAAGACGATGATATCGCCGCGTTCTGGCTCGCTGAAAGCATAGCTAACCTTGCTGACCAGCAGCCGGTCCTCATCCATCAGGTTAGGCTCCATGCTGGTGCCTTCGACGATGGAATTCTGTAAGGTAAACTGAAAGATAATGAAGATAGCCAGCGCCCCGACAAGGACATAGGCGATCTCTATAAGTGCCGCTTTAAGTGCTTTCAAAATGTCTCCAGAATTTTCCTAATTATAACAGCCGGAGCCGCCGCGTCAACAATTCCTGGGACGGTTAACGGCATTCTTTGCCCGTGTCCGTAAAAAACAATGAACGAGGGAGGCTTCATCTCCCTCGTTCCGGTACCAGGCTAGACCGGTCTTTTTAACCATCACATCCGATGGTTTACCGGCATGCAGCTTCCATAACCCTGACGGAACCGGCTACCGGGGTCAGCGGCTCAATCTCCAACCTGCATGCTTCCTCGGAAGTCAGTTTCATCAGGTGACCGTTGACCATGATTTCCAGCAAGGTGGAGCGATGACCGATCCCATTCTGGTTGAATACCATGGGAATGATGCTTCTTATCTCGATCACGCCGTTGATCTTCAGTCCTGTCCGCTAACACCAACGATGGAAATCCGGGCTGCCTTTGATCTTCAACACCCTTGCTGACTGGCCTTCCTGCATCTCGGTTAACTTGTACATTCACTATCATCCTTTAGAGTTTCACTTTATCTCAGGCATCAGGATACACGGCCGGGCGGCGGAAAGATATCCGTACCTTTACCTAATTATTAATCAATAATCCCTTAGTCGCCTTCAAATTCTATCGAGAACCATCCGCCAAACTCCAATTTCTGGAAATTCTTTGACGCGCCCCCTATCCCAACCCCCAGCTCCGCCGTTATACTCTATGAAACCCACTAAACAGAAAAGGAGAACAGGAAATGAAAAGGGGAATTACCATCCTGGTCTCAGCGATACTGATCGTAGCGCTGGGCATCGGAGCGACCGGTTGGGCGGCGGCTCAATCCGGCGAGGTCATCAACACCACGCAACAGGTCGGCATCTGGGTCAACGGCACCGGTAAAGTGACCGCCACTCCGGATACCGCCAATCTGTCTCTTGGCGTCCAAGTGGAGGCCGCCACCATCACTGAGGCCAACCAGAAGGCCGCCGCAGCCATGGAATCCCTGATAGCCACCCTGAAAGGCCAGAGTGTGGCCGACAAGGACATCAAGACCCAGTACTTCAACGTCTATCCCGTGTATGATTACGACCGCGACACCGGCAAGAGCACCATCCGGGGTTACCAGGTGTCCAACAACGTTGAGGTCAAGGTCCGTGTCATCGCTAACGCCGGCCCGATCATCGATGCCGTCGTAGCCGTAGCCGGTGATGTCATCCGGGTCAACAACATCTACTTCACCATCGAAAACACTACCGCCCTGGAAGCGCAGGCCCGTGAACTGGCCCTGCTGGATGCCAAGGCCAAGGCCGAACAGATCGCCAACGTCACCGGCGTCAGCCTGGGTCAGATCAGCTTCGTCTCGGACAGCTCCAGCGGCAGCGGCCGAATCGCAATGCCCACCCCGTCCTTTGACGCCAAAGCCGGCGCCGAGTCATCCGTCACCCCCATCCTGCCCGGTGAGACCGATATCTTCATCCAGGTGCAGGTCATCTTCAACATCAACTAGTTCCCGCCTCCTCCATATGAAAAAGCGCCCCGCTCACCCCGGGGCGCTTTTCTTTTTTGAATCACTCTACCCTTCCAGCAACAACGAATCGGCTGCAATCAACTACCGTGTTACGTAAAATACCGCATCAAGTGGAGCAACATGTCAAGCAGTCTGTCGGATTTCGATATTCGGATTTAGGATTTTGGCCAATCAGGCGCGAATTCTCGAAGCCTCTCGACGATGCGAACCATCCCTTCCGTATCCTGGCCGCAATACTCCAGGAGGTCGGTGAAGACCTGCGCTCTCTCAGCCTCCGGCATGCCGCCAAAAACGGCGGCCATGAAGCGAAGGCTGGCTATCTGTCCGTTGCCGATGTTCAGGTCGTCGTAGCCGATGCCGGTCAGGGCGGGCAGGACGTATTTCAGGGAGGCGCTGCCGCGCTGGGCGGGGTGGTAGTAGTGGAAAGCGCGGAAAGGCACGATGAGATCCACCATGCGGGATACGACGTCATCCACCCATCCGCCGTATTCCGGGAAGGCCGCCGCCAGGTCCTTCAGTACCCCCTGCTCGAAGCTCTGGTTATAGACGACGACGTTGCCGCCCTCCCCCATGGCAGCTTTAAGGGCGGCGAGGAATTCCGGGCGGGGATCGTGGCCGCCGCGGGCCAGGAAATGGCGGTGCTCCAGAGCCTTCCCTTCTGCGGCGACGGCGTGGAGCGAGAACTGGAAAGGGATATTTTGGTACGGCCACATGCCGTCGAACAGTGGTATTGCCGTGGCGAAGGTCTCGAAATCGAGGTAGTAATGCGGGTAGCTTAGGGTCTCCAAAAACGTGGCGATGCCCTCGTAATCGATATGCGGTTGGCCGCACTCGACGCAGGTGCGCTGGATAACCTGCTTCTCGTTGAGTTTAAAATCCGCGGGGATATCGGCGATGGCGGTCACGCCGCTCCGGAGAAGTTCATCAGCTTTGGCGCCGATACGATAAAGGTCCGTTACCGGATGCTCCGGCATCGCCGCCCAACACTCGGTCTTCAGCGGGCAACTGTAGGGAGCGTCGCAGGTCCGTCCGATGTCAGGGTCGGGACACGGTCCGGCCATGGTCTCAAGCATGTCGTCCACCATATCGGCCATGCCTCCAGCCAGTTCGGCGACGTCCTCGGTGATTTCCTCGGCGATGAGCAGGGCGGCGGGGTCGATCTCACCCTGCTTCACGAAGTCCCGGTTGATATGCATCAGAAAGCAGCGGTTGATCCGGATGCCCGACTGGACGCAGACATAGCGCTGGAAAGCCACGTCGGCCTTGTTCTCGTCTTTGACCGAGGTGCTGCTCTTGACCTCGATGATATCCCAGCCACCGTCCTCCGACGGGTTAAGGATGTCGATGCGGGCATAAAGTTGCCCTGACTGCACCGCGGCTTCAAAGAGGGGCTTACCGTCAGCCAGGCGCGCCGCCGTTTCAGTCAGCATCTCCCGGAACCCGAGTCCGGCCATATCGACGCCACCGGGAAACAGCCGCTTGGCCATATCCCCGACCTCGTGTCCCTGGTCGAAGGTATGCTGGGTCACCATATCCGGCTGGGGGATCCGCTTCGGCTCGTTGACATAGACCCACAGGTAACGCGGGCATTGTAGCCCGGCCATGAATTTGGACTTGGTTAATAATTTAGCGGAGCGGTTTCTCACAGCTTGAACCTCTCGTTGAACTCATCGATGGTGCGCAGCAGCGGCGGGTCGAGGCGCTGCCTGGCTTCCACCGCGATGGCCACCGGCACACACCCGTAATATGCCTGGGCGATGCCTCCCGCGATGCAGGCGATGGTGTCCGAATCCCCGCCGAGGGAGACCGCCTGCCGCACCGCATCTTCGTAACCCTTGGATTCGAGAAAGGCGGTGATAGCCTGGGGTACTGAACCCTGGCAGGTCTCATCGAAACTATAGCGCGGCCGGATCTCCTCGATCGTCCGGGTCAGCTTATAACCGAAAGCGTCGGTGATGTACTCCCTGATGTAAGGCTTGTCCCAGCCCCGGCGGGCCAGGAAGATAGCGGCGGCCACCGCCTGAGCGCCCTTGATGCCTTCCGGGTGGTTGTGGGTCACCTCGGCACTGCGCCGGGCTTCCACCAGGACCTCATCCAGGGTGTCACAGGCAAAACCAACCGGCGATACGCGCATCGCCGAACCATTGCCGAAGCTGTTATAGGGCTTACGGTCATCCGATCCAAGCCACTCGGAGAAACGGCCACCATAACCGCGGTCGGGATAGCGGTTGCCGTATTCCTGTATGGTGCGAGCGTAGTCCCTGCCATGAAGGAGACAATCGGCGACGGCCACGGTCAGGACAGTGTCATCGGTAAAACGGGAATGCTGGGAAAATAGTTCGAAGTCATACCGCCGGGTGTTATTGAACTCGTACACAGAGCCAATAATGTCTCCGGCGATGGCTCCGAGCATAACAACTCTCCTGACTTAACGATTTCGAATTATTATAACACAGGCATTACGATAGGAAAGCTGATAAATGACCAGAAATGCCCTCTGATTTCTTATTGGTTCTCGGAGCGTACCTTGTTGATCGCCTCAGAAACACCGCGGGTGACCGCCCGTGCAATCAGTTCACCAAGTTTGACCTGCCCTGAAACGTAGAAGCAGCGGTCGCCGTTGCCAGGCACAATGCAGATTTGGTCGGTGCTGGTGCCGGTGGCCTGCCATTGGGGATTATAAGAACTTCTGATGTCCAGATCCTGAAGAGCCGCAGTCTTGGCCTCGGTGATTGTGATGAAACTGGAGGCCATGGCCGCCTGCCCCATATCGGCGGAGGTCAGTACGATGATGTTGATGGTACCGAACGGCTGCCAGAGGCCACAGCGCTCGATACCGAAGGCTGAGTCGCGGCCAACCCGGATGGCGTTAGTCCTGACACCGGCGGTCACCCAGGCCTGCACCCACAACTCCTCATAGGTTTCCTCGACCATGACGTGCTTGTGCATGTCCACACCGGTGAAAAGGAGTGCCGTCTTTTCACCGGGTGCCACCTGTTTGATCATCTCGCGGTGAACCCATCGGGTGTATTCCCAATAGGTCCGCCTGGTATTGTCCACGGTATGCCAGGATTCTTTAGGGTGGTAACAGTTCAGTACCGCCGAGACTTTACGATAGCCCTGGTAGGCGCACAGTACCCATTTCGGTTGCGGCAGCCTAAGGACGAGGGTGTTGGCCGGATAATCCCAGACACAATGGCTGACAATCTCGGCTTTGATGCCGTGAAATTCCCCAATCGGTTCACGCGATGTTATCTTCGATACCGGTTCCATATCTTATCCGTGAAGCGGGCGAGTAACGTAGTAACGCCACCAGAAGCGAATGACCCGCAGAATTTCCTTCGGGCTCATGTTCACAGGCAGATAAAAAGCGAACATCCCATGCCTCAGGGCAAAGCTGGTCCGCCGCCAGAAATAGTATTTTACCAACTTCCGCTTGAATTCGGCGGTCATTTCCCGGGGAACTTCACCCCATTTTATACCGCAATCAGGCTGAGAAATGAAAGCTGCCCATTCTTCTGTCGTTTTCGGCGGTTCCAGCCCCCGCTGGACGCAATAATTATAAAGCTCCGTGCCGGGATAAGGCAGGAAGCTGACATATTGGTAAGGCGGGTTGCCCAATTCCCGGATCAATTGCTTTGTAGCCTCAAAGTCCTCGATAGTTTCGGTGGGCAGTTCGGAGATAAGATATAATTTGGGCAGTATCTTGTATTTGACCAGCAGTTTGAAGGTTTCCTTGATGTCTTCCAGTCGCGCTGTTTTACGAATGAATTTGAGAAGCCGCGGCGAACCGCTCTCCACCCCGAAACCCACCGAGGCGCAACCGCTCTGCTTCATCAGTCGCACGTCTTCTTCGGTCAGGCCGGCACGGGCGTCGCAATCCCAGCGAATCTTCATCTTTTTATCGATGACCAGTTGGCAGAAGCGATGAAGCCGCGGCCGGTTGTGGCAGAAGTCATCCTCAAAGAAGCGGAACAGGGTCACATCGTATCTTCCCTTGAGTATCTCCATCTGCCCGACAATACGGTCGGCGGAAAACTCACCGAGCTGACCTTTGTGAAAGGGCGGATTGTAACAGAAAATACATTTCGAAGGGCAACCGCGGGATGTATTGAGAGATTTCTCCCAGTAATCATCCATCGGCACCAAGTGCCAGGAAGGATCCGGCAGTTCGTCGAGGTTTTTGATGAAAGGACGATCAGGGTTTATTACGACCTGTCCGTTCTCCTTGAACGCCAAGCCTTTGATGTCAGTGAGATGAGGAGGCTGGCTTTTTTCGAGGTGTTCGGCCAGTTCCAGCAGCGTGTATTCACCCGGACCGATGGCCACGAAATCGACATAGTCCTCGGCCAGGGTCTGTTCCGTCAACATGCTGGGGTGAACATTGCCCCAAACGATCTTAATGTCCGGGTTGATGCGCTTGAATTCCCGGGACTGGTCGATAGCTTCATAAATAATGCCGCCGACGGAGACAGAGAAACCCACCAGCTGCGGATCAAAATCTCTAAGGAAATCGGCTGGCTGGCGATCGTCAACCTGCTGATCCCAGATTTGAACCTGGTGTCCGCCTTTTTCTAGCACCGCGCCGATATACAGCAGGGAATTCGGCAGCACCGTCGGCTGTAATGACCGGGTTTTTCCGAGGAATCCTTTGAACCTTTTAGCAGGATTGACCAGCAAGATACGCATTCTAAGTTAAGTTCCCAACCTAGAAAGTTCGAAATGCCACAGCATCACCTGAGCTGTCCCCTGATACTGCCCTCCGGCAGCGGGCGGGTGTTGAAATACAGATAAAAACGTTTCATTCCTTTGAGCAGCGCAGCCGGTGTCGGGGTCAGACGGGTAAAATAAAAGGGCATATGGCGCAATGCGAAACGCAGGGGACGGAGGAAATAGAAGTGCCTCAAATCGTCTAGCGCTTTATCCAGCATTTCCGGCGGGACTTTGAGGTACGACGGATTGATGGCACGCAACGTCAGTACCCCGGCCCATTCAGCCAAAGTAGCCGGTTCTTTAATGAGACCTTCTTTGATGATATAGTCATAGAGCACCGTGCCGGGGAAGGGCATGTAGGGCATATACTGGTAAGGCGGCTGGTCAAGCCTCTTGATAAGGTCCTGGGTCTCTTTAAACTCCTCCACCGTTTCGGTGGGCAGCTCGGCGATAAAGTAAAGACGGGGCATGATCTTATGGCGGGCGAGTCGTTCGATGGTCTCTTCTACCGCTTTAACCGTGATGCCCTTTTTGATGAACTTGATGACGCGGGGCGATCCGCTCTCTATCCCGAGTCCAACCGAAAGACAGCCAGCCTTCGACATCAGCGCGATGTCTTCATCGGCCAGTCCGATCCGGGAGTCGCAGTCCCATTGCACCGGCACCTTGCGTTCGACCATCAACTCGCAAAACCTGCGCAGCCGGTCTCGATTGCAGGTAAACGTATCCTCGAAAAAACGCATGAATTTTACATTGTAGGTTTTATTCAGGTGTTCGATCTGGCTGACGATACGTTCGGCGGACAGGTCGCCAGAGTACCCCTTATAGAAGAGCGGCGAATAGCAGAAAGTACACTTGGAAGGGCAGCCGCGGGATGTATTGAGGGATTTTTCCCAGTAGCTGAGCACATCGATCAAATGCCACGCTGGGTCCGGCAGTTCGTCGAGGTTTTTGATGAAATCGCTCGGCTCGTTGGTAATGACCTTTACGCCATCCCTCCATACCAACCCCTTGATCTTATCGATCGAAGGCGTGCCGGTTTCGAGATGGTTAGCCAGTTCCACCATAAGGTATTCGCCAGCGCCAACGCAAAGATAATCGATATAATCTTCGGCGATGGTCTGTTGCGGCATGACGCTTGGATGAACGTTACCCCAGATGGTCTTCACGCCGGGTAGCAGCGCCTTGAAGTCTTTGGTTTGCTGAATAGCTTCAGCGATGTTGGGACCGGAAAGCACCGAAAAACCAATCAGTTGCGGGGCAAAGTCAATAAAATCCTTCGGCTCACGCAGGTCCACCTGATTGTCGTAGATGCGGACCTCATGCCCGGCTTTCTCCAGCACAGCCGCGATATAGAGCAGGCTGTTAGGGAATACGCTATGGCGGCCAAACGTCTCAATGTGCTTGCGCGCGGGATTGACGAGCAAAATTCTCAACGCTAATTCTCCGAACAGGATTGAAAGATCGCGATACGGAATGCCGGTCTATTGTAAATGACGATAAACTCCGGCAATGACCCACATCGCAAGGTAGATAGCAATAACTGAGACAATTAAAAATCCCATAGGTTCGTTATCATTATGGCTTATAGGACGCAGATGGTGCAACTATCGATCATTGCCCAAAAAAGGGCGAAACGGCTGACCCGGGCGCTCTAATAATGCTATAATGGGCGGCTTTGAAAACCGATATATTATCAGGTCTGAATCCCGCCCAACGAAAAGCCGCCGAGGCTATCGACGGCCCTGTGCTCATCCTGGCAGGTCCCGGCTCCGGCAAGACCCGTGTCATCACTTACCGTATCGCTTACCTGGTGCAGGTGGTCGGGATAAACCCTCATCATATCCTTGCCGTCACTTTCACCAACAAGGCGGCTCGGGAGATGAAGGAGCGCCTGGAAAAACTTACGCCCGGCTCGGTCAAAAACATGACCATGGGTACCTTCCATGCCATCTGCGCCGGTATCCTCCGGCGCGACGGCGAGGCCATCGGCATAGAGCGGGAGTTCGTCATCTTCGACGCCGACGATCAGGAAAAGCTCCTGAAACAGGCTGCAATCGAAACCGACATAGATCCCAAAAAGTTCCCGCTGAAGAAGATCGCCGGAGCCATCAGCCAGGCCAAGAGTCAAATGATAACGCCGGAAAAGCTCAGGGAACAGGGTAAGGATTACTTCGACGAGATCGTGTCCCGCATGTACGAACGCTATGAGAAAATGCTGCGGCAGAACAATGCCGTCGATTTCGATGATCTGCTATTAAAAACCGTATTTCTCTTCAAACGGCAACCACAGATATTGAAACGCTACCAGGAACGCTACGTGCACATCATGGTAGACGAGTTCCAGGACACCAACCTGGTGCAGTACGAATTGGTGAAACTGCTTGCAGCGCACCACCGTAATATCGCCGTGGTCGGGGATCCGGACCAGTCGATCTACTCCTGGCGCGCGGCGGATCTCAGAAACGTTTTCAACTTCGAGCGGGACTTTCCCGACGCCCAGATACATTACCTGGAGCAGAATTACCGCTCCACCGCTAAAATCCTCGAGGCGGCTTCCAGCATCATCGCCGACAACCGCGCCCGTAAAGACATCAAGTTGTGGACGGAGAACGAACCGGGAGAACCGGTTTGCATCATCGAAGCTTACAATGAGCAGGAAGAAGCGCAGATGGTTGTGCGGGAGTCGGAACGCCTGACTGCCACCGGAAAATACCGGCTGGCCGATCTGGCCATTTTGTACCGCACCAACGCCCAAAGCCGTGCCCTGGAAGAAGCTTTCATCCGCTACGGGGTACCCTACAAATTGGTAGCCGGTACCCGATTCTACGAACGCCGGGAAGTCAAAGATCTTATCGCCTATTTCCGCCTGATCCACAATCCCGCCGACAGTGTCAGCCTGATGCGTATCATCAACGTGCCGCCGCGGGGACTGGGAGAGCGTTCCATCGTGGAGATGCAGGCCTGGGCAAGGGAAAAGGATATCTCCTTTTATGAGGCGCTCGACCTGGCTGCCTCCAGCGCCGAAAAACCGCCACTCAACTCCCGCGCCCTGGCGTCGTTTGATCTCTTTTTCAGCACCATCAGATCACTCATCGAAACCAGTAAAACTGCGTCCCTGATGGAACTTTTCGACTTAGTTTTGGAGAAAAGCGGCTATCAGCTTTACATGAAGGCACAGCCGGACGGTGAGGAAAGACTGGAAAACATCGCCGAGTTGCGCACCGTGGCCGAGCAGTTTAATGATCTGCCACCTGGAGAGGCGCTGTCGCCTTTTCTTGAGAGTGTCAGCCTGGTCTCGGATGTGGATAACCTGGACGAAACCGAAGGCGGTGTTACGCTCATCACCCTGCACCAGGCCAAAGGCCTCGAATTCCCGGTGGTCTTCATCGTAGGCCTTGAAGAGGGGGTTCTACCGCACTTCCGTTCCTTGGACGATCCGACCCAAATGGAGGAGGAACGGCGACTATGCTATGTCGGCGTTACCCGAGCCAAGCGGAGGTTGTACCTCTTACGTGCTTTCCGCCGCAGCCTCATGGGCGGCAGTATGACCAACCCGCCGTCGCGATTTCTCGACGCTATCCCGTCGCATGTGACCGCTGAGGGAGGCATCCGTGAGGAAGCACCTAAACCGCAACCCGTGCAGAAAAAATTGTACGAATACTCCACCCGGCCGCCTCAACCCCAGGTGCAAACCCGTCGTCCGGTAACATCCTCGACCAACAATCTGCTCCCGCCTCCATTTAAAACCGGCGACAAGGTCAGTCATCCCGTCTTTGGCTATGGTGTGGTGATCAGCACCCTACCAGTGAAAAGCGACCATGAGATCGTGGTATCGTTCAAAACGGATGGTTTGAAGAAACTGCTTCTAAGTTTTGCGAAACTGACGAAAGTCTAAGTCAAAGCCAATTTTTCTCGGATGGCAATGCCCCATTCCGCCCCACAGTACTAATGACATGGCTTGAATATACTTAAGTACCATTGACGGCGATGAGTCCGGCTGGTACTTTTATATATAGTAGTGGGGGAAGAGATATGACTGTACCTTTAGAGAAACTATTGGAATTCATCGTTGCCCGGAACGCCACCGACCTCCACCTCACTGTTCCGTCTGTTCCAGTATTGCGCATCGACGGCGAACTGATTCCTTTACCGGAAATACCTCCGCTAACACCGGAGGAGATCGAAAAAATATTTGAGCGTATCACCACCGAAGATCAACGCTCAGTCTTCAAAGAACGCCGGGAATTGGATTTCACCTACAGCATGAGTGGCATATCTCGATTTCGCGTTAGCGCCTTACGCCAACGCGGTTCCATCAGCCTGGCGATCCGGCCGGTTCCCTTTAAGATACCCAGTATCGATGAGTTGGAACTGCCTCAGATTTGTAAATCACTGGTAACGAAACCTCGAGGCCTGATTTTGGTTACGGGAGCGGCGGGTACGGGAAAATCCACTACCCTTGCGGCCATGATTAACCATCTCAACGAGATAGTGAAACGGAACATCGTCACGGTGGAAGATCCTATCGAATTCCTTTTTCCCAACAAGCAGTGCCTTATCCGTCAACGCGATCTTGGCGACGATACCCATTCTTTTTCCAAAGCACTGATCCACAACCTTCGACACGATCCCGACGTTCTGGTGATCGGTGAGATGCGGGATCTTGACACCATGAGCACCGCCATTACCGCCGCTGAAACCGGTCACCTGGTGATCGCTACATTACATACAGTTGATGCCGCACAGACCATCGACCGTGTTGTAGATGTGTTTCCACCGGAGCAGCAGCGGCAGGTCCGTTATCAGTTGTCCCAGGTGCTTCTAGCTGTCCTTTCGCAACGGTTGTTACACCGGGCCAGAGGCGGACGAATCGCCGCTTTTGAGATAATGCTCAATAATCCGGTGGTTTCTCGGCTCATCCGCGAGGAGAAGATATTTGACTTGCAGGCTAATATCGAAGTCAGTCTTAAAGAAGGCATGCAAACCATGGATCAGGCATTGGCTGATCTTATTAAGCGCAAGGTGATTACTCGCGATGAAGGCATGCTCTACAGCACCATGCCATCCAGGCTGCAACAACTATTACAGGCGGAGCGAGGAACGGTCTATTAGATTCACCCTACACCAATCAGCGATTATCTTCCATCATCACCGTAGTCGAACAGAGACTCCACGTTTGCCAATATCCGGTCGGCGATGATTGCCAGAAAAGCCGCGGGCACCACTCCCTGCAGGATATAGGCGATGTTGTCCTGCACCAGCCCGGCGACTACCGGCGAACCGAGGCCACCGGCGCCGATGACGGCGCCAATCATAGCCGTGCCGATGTTTATGATGACCGATATACGGATACCGGCTATTATCACACGGGCAGCCAGGGGTATCTCGATTCTGAAAAGGGCCTGGGGGCGGCTCATACCCAGGCCGTAAGCAGCGTCCAGGGAAGCTGCCGGTACCGCTTGGAGACCGGCGATGGTGTTCCTGACCACTGGCAGCATGCCGTAAAGAAAAAGTGCGAAAACGGTAGGCTTGAGACCGAACCCCAGCACCGGCACTGCAAGGGCCAGCACCGCGACCGGCGGAAAAGTTTGCCCGATAGAAACCAGGTTATTCGCTATCGGCTGAAAACTCAGACCGGAACGCCTTGTTACCCAAATACCCAGGGGTAACCCAACCGCGATCGTCATGCCGCTGGAAATAGCTACCAGTTTAAGGTGCTCACCGGTAAGTTGTACTAGCGAGGCACGGAGATAGACAACCTGCGCCTCGTCCGGAAAAAAATACCGCAGAGCACTTTGCCACCACTCCGGATTGGCGATGATAATGCCGAACAGGAAGATGGCCAGACCCAGTAGAACCCAGGCTCGAAGGCGCTGTTTCACGGTTCAGTCTCGGCGGTGGCTTTTTCGACATCGCTCATGCGCACTTCACCTAATAAACGCTCTTCACTATCAACCACCGGCAAATTCTTGATGCCCTGGCTAAGCATTCGCGACAACGCTTCCCTGAATGATGCCGTGTCGGTCACCGCCAGGTCTGCCACCGCCACTTTCTCCATGACATCCGCCGAGAATACGCCTGGTTTCAACGCCGTCCGATCCAGCCAGCCAATCAACCGACTATCCCTGCCGGTGACCCACACCCAGCGACAAGAAAGGCAGGCTGAGGCGGCTTCATCAGCAGTGGCATCGATCATTACCGAGGGCGCAGGGTGGATAAAAGGCCTAATGCTAATGCGGGACAACCGCTTAAGAGCCCGGTCTGAACCCACAAAGTCATGGACGAATTTATCAGCCGGTTTACTTAAAATTGCCTCCGGTGTGTCAAACTGCACGAGTTCTCCAGCTCGCATGATGGCGATCCGATCAGCCAGGCGGATGGCTTCGTCGAGATCGTGAGTGACCAGAATGACCGTTTTCTTAAGCTGGCGCTGGATATCCAGGAACTGTCCCTGGAGCCGTTCGCGGGTTAACGGGTCAACCGCTCCGAACGGTTCGTCCATCAGCAGTATCGGAGGATCGGCGGCTAGCGCCCGGGCCACACCGATCCGCTGGGCTTCACCGCCGGATAACTGGTGAGGGTATTTCCCGGCGTAGGTGTCCGGCTTGAGACCTACCAGTTTCAAAAGCTCACTTACCCGATTGGCGATCCGGTATTTATCCCAATTCAGAAGTTCCGGTACTACCGAAATATTGCCGGCTACCGTCATATGCGGAAAAAGCCCGACGCTCTGGATGGCGTAACCGATGGACCGTCTTAAATCTTCCGGTTTGCGGGCGCCGACATCCTGCCCGTCAATTATTATCCGGCCGGAGGAGGGCTCTATCAAACGATTGATCATGCGTAAAGTCGTGGTTTTACCGCATCCCGAGGGACCGATAAGCACAACTACTTCTCCGCTTTCAACGGTGAGTGACAGGCGATCAACCGCCGGTACGCTTGCCTGTGGGTATTTTTTAGTGAGTGTTATCAGTTCGATCATCAATCGCTCCGTTTCAAGCCTCGAGGTGACCCCAGGTTAACCGCCAAACGCATCAATCCGTCTACTACCACCGCCATGAAGATAATGGGCAGTGTCCCCAGCAGTATCATGTCCGGCGCCGCCTGCCCCAGGCCTTGAAAAATGAACCACCCTAGACCGCCGGCTCCGATGAGCGCCGCCACCGCCGCCAGACCGACAGCCTGAACCGAAGCGATACGCAGACCTTCCAGCACCAATGGGGTTGCCAGCGGAATTTCTATACGCCGGAAAAGCTGGCTGCGGCTCATGCCCATGCCCCGGCCGGCTTCGAGGACGCCCGGATCGATCTGGCGCAGGCTGATATAGGTGTTGCGGACGATGGGCAGCAGGGAATAGATGAACAGCGCGATAATGGCCGGCGCCGCCCCGATACCACGTATACCCAATTCACGTAATACCGGGAATTGGAAGGACAACGCCGACAGCGGGGCGATCAACAGGCCAAAAAGCGCCAGGCTGGGTATGGTCTGAGTAATATTGGTCACGCCAAAGATATACTTTTCCGCTTTGCGCTGCCGCGCCGCCCAGATGCCCAACAGCACCCCTCCCAGGCTGGCCGCGGCCACGCTGATCGTTACCAGAAAAATGTGTCGTCCCAGTTCCTGACCGAAGCGTTCCTGTTGAGCGATGTATTCCCGCATTACGGATAGCTGATCGAAGGCGCCGCCCAGAATCATGGCCAGCAAGACAGCGACACCTGTGACGGCTACCAGGCGCTGTGCCCATGGTGTGGCGGACAGTCCCCGGTAAGCTGCGAAAATTACGATGTAAGACGCAAAAAGGGTAAGCCACACGCCGCCACCCAGCGATACCCGGGCTGAGGCGGCAGACCCTTCCAGCAGGTTAGAGCTCGTGATGCTGACAAGGACGGAGCTGGCGATCAAAATGACACTAACCGAAATCCCTAACGCCAGGTATACGCGTCTCCCCCGCCGGCTCAGCGCCAGGCTCAGGCAAATAATCCACAGGGTCAGGAGTAGCAGCGTACCGCCCCAGCCGGCAGCCGAGTGCAAATTCAGATAATCCCCTTCAGCCAGCCGGTTGGCTTTCAAGGTGAACCACCCGGCAGCCAGCGATCCGAGGCCGAACAAACTGCCAGTAAGAGCCACTTTATCAGCGCCCGATATTAGCGAGGACAGACTGAGTCTCAAAATTTTAAGCTCGGCTTATTTTAGGAAACCCTTTGATTCCAGGTAGGCTTTGGCGACCGCCGCGGCCGACTCCCCGTCAACGACGATTTTGCCGTTAAGAGTTCGTAAGGTTACCAAGTCCAGCGAGCGGAAGACCGGATCGAGGATGTCGGCGATCTCCGGATACTGGGCTAGTACCGAACCGCGGACGATGGGTGCCGGTTCATAAACCGGTTGGACGCCGCGGGGATCGGTCAACACCACCAGGTTGAAAGCATCGATGCCGCCATCTGTGCCGTAGGCCATGGCGGCGTTTACCCCGTCGGTGCCGAGGGAGGCGGCCTGCTCGGTCTGGGCCGTATCGCCGCTGCCCACGATGATTGTCTGGACGGGCTCAAGGCTAAAGCCGTAGGCTGCCTGAAAAGCGGGCATGGCCACCTCGCTGTCGAAGAATTCGGCGGAACCAGCCAACTTGAAATTACCTCCATCGTTTACATAGGCGGCCAGATCGTCCAGCGAGGTCAGGTTGGCGCTTTGGGCTAGTTCCCTGGTCACGGCTATAGCCCAAGTGTTGTTGGCTGGCGCCGAGGACAGCCATTCGATGTCGTTCGCGGCCTTGTCTAGTTCCTTGACCCGTTGCCAGCCTTGCTGGGCGTTATGCCACACGGTTGAATTAGTTTCGTCAAAAAAGAAGGCACCGTTGCCGGTGTATTCTGGGTAGATGTCAATCTCACTGGAAATGATGGCGTTTCTCACTATGGAAGTCGCCCCGGTGCCGGTCCGATCATTAACGTCGAAGCCGTTATCACGCAGCATAAGGACGATCATCTGTCCCAAAAGAGCGCCCTCGGTATCGATTTTGGAACCGACAGTGATTGTTCCTTTTGCAGAACATCCTGTGGCGATGAATGCCAATATGGTAACCATCACCAAGGCGAAACAAAGTAGCTTTTTCATCGAACCTCCTTGTATTTCGGCAGGACTCGTAAGCCCCTTCTTTCAAAATGTATTGGTATTTATAGGTAATGTCAACGTCTTCTGAAATACAGACCCTTGCCTCGACTAACCCACCCTGTTATAATGATACTAATTTAATAAACGCCCACCTTTAACGAACAGTCCTGTGAGGCTGGCAAGGGAATCGGGAATGGTCGCGCTTATGCACCTCTTGCCGGCAAAGGTTGGTAAGAGGTTTTTTAATGCCCGAAAAAACGGTAATGACCGCCGAGGACATGCGACGGACGTTGTCACGCATCGCGCACGAGATCGCCGAACGAAACAAAGACACCTCATCACTGGTGCTGGTGGGCATGCGCACCCGCGGTGTACCGCTGGCTGATCGATTGGCGTCGCTGATCAGCGAATTCGAGGGTGTCAAAGTGCCGGTGGGAGCACTCGATTTCAGCTTATACCGCGATGACCTGAACCGGGGCAATTTTAACCCCCAGGTCAAATCCACCGATATTCCGGTCAGCATCGACGACAAGGTCATCATCCTGGTGGATGACGTGCTGTACACCGGACGCTCCACTCGCGCCTCGATGGACGCACTCATCGACTTCGGACGGCCGCGGGTCATCCAATTGGCGGTTCTAATCGACCGCGGCCACCGGGAACTTCCGATCCGCGCCGATTATGTGGGCAAGAATATCCCTTCCGCCGCCACCGAGAATATCAGGGTAAAGCTGGCCGAAATCGACCAAATTGATGAAGTGGTCATTTCATCCGGTGAGCGGCATGGTTAACGAAACGATCGCACCATCGAGAACCAGCGACTGGAATCATCGTCACTTGCTGGACGTGGACGACTTCACGCCGGAGGAGTTCGAGTTGGTCTTCCGAACCGCCGACGCCATGAGCGAAATCCTGGCCCGCCCGATTAAAAAGGTGCCGGCGCTCCGCGGCCAGACGGTGGTCAACCTCTTCTACGAAAACAGCACCCGCACCCGCGCGTCTTTTGAGATCGCCGCCAAAAACCTGTCTGCCGACGTGCTTAATATCACCGCTTCGGCATCGAGCGTCGCCAAGGGCGAGAGCCTGATCGATACGTTAAAAACCCTCGAGGCTTTGGGAGCTAACATCATCGTCATGCGACACCTTCACTCCGGCGCGCCTTACCTGGCCGCCAAACACAGTAAGGCCAATATTATCAACGCCGGCGACGGCTGGCACGCCCACCCCACACAGGCGCTACTCGACCTCTTCACTATCCGGAAACACAAAGGCAGCCTCAATGGACTCAAAGCAACCATCGTCGGTGATGTCCGCCACAGCCGGGTGGCCCACTCCAACATCTGGGGCATGACACGGCTCGGTATGGAAGTCACCGTCTGCGGACCGCCGACGCTGCTGCCTTACGGCCTCGATGAACCCGGCGAATATTTCCCCAAGACAAAAGTCGAGACCGATGTCGAAAAGGCGATCGAAGGCGCTGACGTGGTCATGGCTTTGAGATTACAGCGGGAACGCCAGCAGAGCGGTTTGCTGCCTTCCGTACGCGAGTACATTCAGCGCTATCAAATAACCCCCGGACGGCTGAAAAAGGCGGCTAAAGGCGTGCTGGTGATGCACCCCGGTCCGGTCAATGAAGACATCGAACTGGCGACGGAATCGGCTTACGGTGAGCAATCGGTGATCAACGAGCAAGTTCAAAACGGCGTAGCGGTACGTATGGCTATCCTGTATCTCCTTAGCGGCAGGCAGAGTGAACTATGAAAAGCATCTTGATTGAAAACGGGCATCTCATCGATCCCGCCCAGGACATCGACGACAGGTTCAACATCGCAGTAATCGACGGCAAGATCGCATGGATCGGTACCGGTGAGCCGCCCAAGGGGGATTATCGGGTCATCGATGCTACCGGAAAAATCATCGCTCCCGGTTTCATCGACCTGCACACCCACCTGCGCCAGCCTGGGTTCGAAAACAAAGAGACCGTCTCAACAGGGACGAACGCGGCGGCGCGGGGCGGCTTCACCACCGTCTGCGCTATGCCTAACACCAGCCCGGCCATCGACAATCGCGCGACTGTCGATTATGTCAAATACGTTACTTCCATCGAAGCGGCGGTGAGGGTGCTCCCCATCGGCTGCATCAGCAAGGGACGAAAAGGTGAAAACCTGGCTGAACTGGGTGAAATGGCTGACGCCGGGGTGATCGGTTTTTCCGACGACGGATCGAGCGTGCCGGGCGCACGCTTGCTTAAACAGGCCATGGAATATTGCACCGCACTTGACCTGCCGGTGATCGAACATTGCGAAGACATGAGTTTAGCCGAAGGCGGCCAGGTCAACGAAGGCGTCATCGCCACCCGGTTGGGATTAGCCGGCATCCCCAACGCCGCGGAGGACACTATCGTCGCCCGCGACATCGCGCTGGCTGAGCTGACCGGAGCCCGGCTGCACCTGTGCCACATCAGCACTAAAGGCGCCGTAGAACTAATCCGCCAGGCTAAAGCAGGCGGCATAAAAGTCACCGCCGAGGTCACCCCCCACCATCTCACCCTGACTGAGGACCGGACACTGGGCTACGACACCAACGCCAAGGTCAATCCGCCGCTACGGGCGCAGGCCGACATCGATGCCCTGATCGAGGGTTTACTGGACGGGACTGTCGATGCCATCGCCACCGACCATGCCCCGCACTCGTTCAATGATAAATGTTGTGAATTCAGCCTGGCGCCGTTCGGCATCTCCGGCCTGGAAACAGCCTTCGGCAGCCTCATGAAACTGGTGCACGGCGGCAAATTGCCGTTGAAACTCATCATCGAAAAGCTGACCGCGGCGCCGGTATACATCATCGGTGACAAGCACGGCATCAATGGCAGTCTGAAAGTCGGCGGCCCGGCGGATATTGTGATTCTCGACCCGGATGCCGAATGGAGAGTCGATACTAGCAAGTTCGCCTCCAAGGGTAAAAATACGCCTCTCGCCGGAACAACGCTTAAAGGCAAGGTGACGGTTACCATCTTTGGCGGCACTGTGGCATATCAAGAAGAAAACAAGGATAACACATGATCAAACGCGCCATATTAGTACTGGCAGACGGCAGCGTCTATGAGGGCAACAGTTTTGGGGCGGAAGCTGACGCCTTCGGCGAGGTGGTCTTTGCCACCAGCATGACCGGCTACCAGGAAATGCTAACCGATCCGTCATTCGCCGGGCAGATACTCATCCCCACCTATCCGCTCATCGGGAACTACGGAGTCAACCCCGCCGACTGGGAATCGGAAAAGTTGCAGGTGCGGGGCTTCGTTGTGCGCGAGGAATGCTCCGAACCCTCCAACTACCAGTGCGCCGGCACCGTCAACGATTATTTGGTTCAGGGCGGCATTCCCGGAATCTGGGGACTGGACACCCGAGCCATCACCCGTAAACTACGGAACCACGGCGTGATGATGGGCATGATCACTTCCGACAAGACACCAGGACAAGCCCTGGAATTGTTGCGAACCACGCCGGATTACGGTATCACCGATTTCGTGAAAGAGGTTTCCACCAGGGAACCATACGAGTGGGATTCCACCGATCTGCCCGACGATGCACCAAGAGTCGCCCTCCTGGACCTGGGCTGCAAATTTAATATCATGCGCATCTTGAAAGATCATGGCTGCCGCGTCACCGCCTTCCCCTGCACCGCCTCCGCGGCCGATATGATTTCGATCAACCCCGACGGCATCATGCTGTCCCCAGGCCCCGGCGACCCGGAACTCCTCGATTACGCTACCGAAACGGTGAAAACACTCGTTGACGGCGGCAAGCCTATGATGGGTATCTGCCTGGGCAACCAGCTTATCGCCAAGGCCTTCGGCGGACGAAACTTCAAACTTAAGTTCGGCCACCGCGGCGGCAACCATCCGGTAAAAGACCTCCTTAACGGCCGCATCCACATCACCGCCCAGAACCACGGTTATGCCGTCGACCCGGAATCTATCGAAAGCAGCGGGCTGGAGGTGACCCATGTCAACCTGAATGATTGCACAGTGGAGGGAATGCGGCACCGTACAAAGCCCATCTTCACCATCCAGTACCACAGCGAGGCTTCCCCGGGACCGCTGGATAATATCTATCTATTTGAACAGTTTATGAAAATGATGGGAGCCGCCAGATGACCAAACCCGCCAAAGTCCTGATCATCGGCAGTGGCCCCATTATCATAGGGCAGGCGGCGGAATTCGACTACGCCGGCACTCAGGCGTGCAAGGCCATGCGCGAGGAAGGCGTGATTTCCGTACTCGTAAACTCTAACCCCGCCACTATTATGACCGATGAAGAGATCGCCGATATCGTATATATCGAGCCGCTGACCGTCGAGGCGGTGTCCCGCATCATCGAACGGGAGCGCCCGGACGGCCTGCTGCCGACGCTTGGCGGCCAGACCGGTCTCAACCTCGCCGTGGAACTGGCCGACGCCGGAGTATTGGAAAAATACGGCGTCCGTGTCCTGGGCACACCCATCGAGACAATCAAAAAAGCTGAGGACCGGGAACTGTTCAAACGGTTGTTAATTTCCATCGATGAACATGTTCCGCCCTCGCGGACCGTCACCACTGTCTCCGAGGCTAAAGAGGTAGCCGCGGAACTTGGATTACCCCTCATCATCCGCCCCGCCTACACCATGGGCGGCACCGGTGGCGGAATAGCCAACGATATGGATGCTTTCGAGGAAATCGCCGTTGGCGGCATCTCCGCTTCACCGATACATCAGATCCTCGTGGAAAAATCCGTTGCCGGCTGGAAAGAGATCGAGTATGAGGTTATGCGGGACGCCGCCGACAATTGCATCACCGTGTGTAATATGGAGAACTTCGACCCCGTCGGAGTTCACACCGGGGATTCCATAGTCATCGCTCCTTCACAAACACTGACAAATAAAGAGTACCAGATGCTGCGGACAGCCAGTATCAAGATCATCCGGGCGCTGGGCATCGAGGGCGGTTGCAACATCCAGTATGCTCTGGATCCGGTGTCCGCCACTTATTATGTCATCGAAGTAAACCCCCGTGTCAGCCGCTCATCGGCCCTGGCCTCGAAAGCTACCGGTTATCCAATCGCCCGGGTAGCAGCCAAGATCGCCGTGGGTAAAACGCTCGATGAGATACCCAACGCCGTCACCGGCAAAACGGCGGCCTCTTTTGAACCGGCGCTGGACTACGTGGTAGTGAAAATACCGCGCTGGCCGTTCGATAAGTTCGC
The DNA here is from genome assembly GCF_039749495.1 of Dehalogenimonas sp. THU2. Classification (NCBI taxonomy): domain Bacteria; kingdom Bacillati; phylum Chloroflexota; class Dehalococcoidia; order Dehalococcoidales; family Dehalococcoidaceae; genus Dehalogenimonas; species Dehalogenimonas sp. THU2. The sequence goes on from NZ_JBDLLU010000012.1 coordinate 53,365, forward strand.
CACCGGCGACCGGATAATCAATACGCAAATGAAGGCAACGGGTGAGGTCATGGCCATCGACCGCACTTTCGAGGCAGCACTTCAAAAAGCGGTAAGGTCTCTCGAATTCGGTAAGAAATCGATTCTCTGGGAAGACCCGGAATGGGTTCTCGGCGACGACATAGCCGGCTACCCGCTGAAACCAACGGATATCCGGCTTTGGGCGGTGATGGCGGCGCTGCGGCGCGGCCTGACTCCCCAGCAGATTTTTGAGGTCACCAAGATTGACCTGTGGTTCCTCAATAAACTTTTGAATCTCGTCGGCATGGAAAAGCGGCTGCTCTCGGAGACGCTGAATCCGGAACTGCTGCGACAGGCCAAACGTTTGGGATTCGGTGACGAGCAGATCGCTACCCTGGCCGACCGGCTGCCGGAACAGGTGCGCGATCTGCGCAAACAGTGGAACCTTCTGCCGACCTACAAGATGGTGGACACATGCGCCGCTGAGTTCGACGCTGAAACACCGTACTTCTACTCAACGTACGAGGATGAGAACGAGGCTGTTCCAGATAACTGCAATAAAGCCCTGGTCATCGGTTCAGGTCCGATCCGCATCGGCCAGGGTATCGAGTTCGACTACTGTTCGGTGCATGCCGCCATGGCGTTGTCCAAAGCGGGATACCAGTCGATCATGGCCAACTCCAACCCGGAAACGGTCTCCACAGATTTCGACACCTCCAACCGGCTGTATTTCGAACCGCTGGACGCCGAGAGCGTGCGCGATATTCTGGACAACGAGAACGCCGGATGCTCCGCCAGTACGCCCTCGATCTGCCAGTTCGGCGGTCAAACCGCCATCAACCTGGCGGGGACGCTGACCCAAACCGGATATCCCATCATCGGCTCAAGCGCCGAAACCATCGACCTGGCGGAGGACCGCCGCCGCTTCGAGGTCTTCCTGTCCGAACTGGACATCCCTCAGGCGCCTGGCGCCGGGGTGACCACTTTAGATGAAGGATTGAACGTAGCCAGCCTTATCGGTTATCCGGTGCTGGTTCGCCCCAGCTACGTGCTGGGCGGGCGGGCGATGGAGATCGTTTACGACGCCACCGAACTGGTCAGGTTCATGAAGCTGGCCATGGAGCTTCAGACCGGCCATCCGGTGCTCATCGACAAATATCTCATGGGTAAAGAGGTTGAGGTGGATGCCATCGCCGACGGTGAGCGCGTGCTTATTCCCGGTATCATGGAGCACATTGAACGTGCCGGGGTCCATTCCGGCGATTCCATGGCCGTGTATCCCGGACTCAATCTGACCCAGGAAGAAACAGACACCATCGTGGACTACACCACTCGCATCGGCCTGGCTTTGAACATCCGCGGCCTGATGAACATCCAGTTCGTCATCACCCGTGAAGAGGGACAGAGCAAGATCTATATCCTGGAGGTCAACCCCCGCGGATCCCGTACCGTGCCGTTCCTATCTAAGGTTACCGGTGTGCCCATGGTGGACGTAGCCGTCAATGTCATGCTCGGCAAAAGTCTGATGGAACAAGGCTATGAAGGCGGACTGTGGCCGGCACGGCCACTGGTGGCCATCAAAGCCCCGGTATTCTCCATGTCCAAGCTTATCGGCGTGGACACCTACCTGGGACCTGAGATGAAATCTACCGGCGAGGTTATGGGAATCGATCATGATTTCAATGGGGCTCTCATCAAAGCGCTTATGGCCGCCGGACTGTCGCTGCCTCCGGAGGGCAACATCCTCGTATCAGTCGCCGACCGCGATAAGGCCGAGGCACTACCGCTTATCCGGAAACTGCACGCCTCCGGTTATCATCTGTACGCCACCGAAGGCACCGCCACCATGATCGAGGCTATCGGCCTGCCGGTCAAACTTATCTCCAAGAAGCTGTCGGAGGGTCATCCCAATATCGTCGATATCGTCAGGAACGGTACCGTGGCCGGCGTAATCAACACCTCCACCGGCGACCGGGCACCACTTCGCGACGGCTTCCATATCCGCCGCGCCGCCGCCGAAAAGCGAATACCCTGCTTCACATCACTGGATACGGCGCGGGTGGCTATCGACGCTTTAACCAACAAGGGTTACAATTACAACATAAAACCGGTGCCGGAGTATCGACGTGGCCGAAGCTAAACCTTACCTGGGAACCGCGAGTGTCTTATCCGTCGAGGACATCATGCCCGGCGTTTTCCGGTTGCGATTGCAATGCCCTGAAATAGCCGCGGAGGCAAAACCCGGCCAGTTTGTCATGCTCAAATGCGGCGACCAACTTCTGTTAAGACGGCCGATCAGTATCAGTGATGCGAACGCCCCCAGCGGCCAGATCGGCCTCATGATCGCAACTGTCGGTAAGGGTACCGAGTGGCTGTCACTCAGGAAACCGGGTGAGGAACTGGATATTCTCGGTCCGCTAGGAAACGGCTTCACTATCGGCGAAAAGGCAGAGAAACTCCTGCTCATCGCCGGGGGCATGGGCATCGCCCCGCTCAATTTCCTGGCGAGAAAGGCCGCCTCGCTAGGTAAAAAAGTGACCCTCGTCCTCGGCGCCCGCACCGGCGAACTACTGTGCCCACCGTCCCACCTGCCCAAGGTCGATGAATGCGTGATCTGCACCGAAGACGCCTCAATAGGCATCAAGGGCCGCGTCACCGACTGCCCCGATGCCCACATCGCCGAATCACAGCAGGTCTTCGCCTGCGGACCGCTGCCGATGTACCGGGCGCTGGCAAAGGATCATCGCTTCAATGAGAAATCGATGCAAGTCTCGCTGGAGGTCAGGATGGCCTGTGGCATCGGGCTTTGTTACGGGTGCACCGTAAAAACCCGAAACGGTCTGAAACAGGTCTGCCAGGACGGCCCGGTTTTCCAGATGGGGGACATTTCCTGGGGAGACCTGGCCGACCTTTAGCTCTCATCCCGATCGATCAAAACGTCGGGACATCGAAGTGACTTTCTGTTTCCGCGCCTCTACAATATATCCATGAAAATAAAGGACGATTCTTCTCAACTGAATACACAACGTGTTATTGTCATCGGCGGTGGCGCCGCCGGTCTGCTGGCCGCGGGCCGGGCGGCGGAACTGGGTGCTTCGGTCACGCTACTTGAACGCATGGACGAACCGGGCAATAAATTGCTCATCACCGGTAAAAGCCGCTGCAACCTTACCAATATCGCTCCCCTTAAGGAGTTTTTGACGGCGTTCGGTCCCAATGGGAAATTTCTTTATGGCGCTTTCTCCCGCTTCTTCCGGGACGAATTACTGGGGTTTTTCCTCCGTTATGGCATCGAAACTAAAAATGAGCGTGGCGGACGGGTATTTCCGGCATCGGATAATGCCGCTGATGTCGTCGCGGCATTGATGTCTTACATCAAAGACCATGGTGTCGATTTGAGACTTAGCAGTCGTGTCGCCGGTATCGAGCGCGACGACAGAGGCGTTACCGGTGTCATACTCGACAGTGGAGAGTTCATTCCGGGAACTGCGGTGATCTTAGCCGCCGGAGGGTCTTCATACCCCGCAACCGGCTCCGCCGGCGATGGTTTCAGACTGGCCGAAAAACTCGGGCACAAGGTAAACACTCTCTACCCGGCTTTGGTGCCACTCGTTATAAAAGAGATCAGTTATGCCATTGCCTTTCAGGGGGTCAGCCTTAAAAATGTGCGCCTGACCGCCTACGCCGTTAATAAAGCGTCGATTCCCGAAATGACCATCGAACACGACTACGGGCGCGGAACCGGCTGGGAGAAGCCGCCGGCGCCGATTATCGAAAGCCGTTTCGGTGAGATGCTGTTTACCCATTTCGGCATCGGTGGACCGATCACTCTGCTTATGAGCCAGGCAGTAGCTCGGGCGCTGGACGCCGGTCCGGTATCCGTGTCCATTAATCTTAAGCCAGCATTGACCAATAAAGAACTTGACGCTCGGCTGCTGCGCGAGTTTGCCGTCTCTCCGAAACGGCAGTTGCCCGCCATTCTCCGGGAACTGCTACCGGAAAAGATGGTTGATCTAATGGCCGGCATATCCGGCATTCCCATGGGCCGAACCGCTTCGAATTTTACCACCGAGGACCGTCACCGACTCGTAAAGCTACTCAAGGGGCTGACCTTCGACGTGAAAACCCCTCTGCCGATTGGCGCGGCCATGGTCACCGCCGGAGGCATCGATCTGAAAGAAATAGATCCGCGGACGATGGCGTCAAAGCTGGTTCCGGGGCTGTATCTGGCTGGCGAGGTCCTGGACCTGGATGCCGACACCGGTGGCTACAACCTGCAAGCAGCCTTTTCGACGGGCTGGGTGGCGGGGGAGGCGGCGGCGAAATTCGCCGGAATTATCATCGAATAATTCTCTCCATCTGAAATTCGTTCATAAGAGAATGCCGATTTCACGGCCTGGTGCGTTATAATGGCGGTGACAATTGCAAAGCGAGGCGCCCCATGAAAAAGATAGCCGTTCTTACCAGCGGAGGCGATGCCCCGGGCATGAACGCCGCCATCCGGTCGGTAGTCCGATGTGGTCTCGCCGCCGGATGGGAAGTGTTCGGCATAAACCATGGTTATGCCGGACTCATTGCAGGAGTTTCTCAAAAACTTGGCCCCCGTGACGTTTCCGGGGTTATTCAGGCTGGCGGAACCATCCTGGGATCTTCCCGGTCACCTGAGTTCGAAACGGAATCCGGCCGGCAAAAAGCCATAGACAACCTGAGGAACAACCAAATAGAGGCCCTGGTGGTCATCGGTGGTAACGGTTCCCAGATGGGTGCCCATCTTTTGAATGAGATGGGATTCCCCACCGTCGGTGTGGCCTCCACCATCGACAATGACCTCTACGGCACCGACCAGAGCATCGGGGTGGACACCGCACTCAACATCGCACTTGAAGCCATCGACCGGCTCAAAGTAACAGCCTCGTCACACCAGCGCGCTCATATCGTGGAGACAATGGGCCGCAACCAGGGATATCTGGCTCTCATGGCTGGTATCGCCGGCGGTGCCGAGTACGTGGTCATCCCTGAGGTGGAAACCAGTCCCGACCTTATCGCTGAAGAAATCAAAAACACCTATCGCCGCGGTAAGTCCCACTGCCTTATCGTGGTAGCTGAAGGCGCTCACTGGAACGCCGAGCGGATACTGGAACATTTCCGCGAGAACAAGGAGTTGGGTTACTCGTTACGGGCCACGATCTTAGGCCACGTTCAGCGTGGGGGCGCACCGACCGCCTTCGACCGGTTGCTAGCCACCCGCGTCGGCGCTGCCGCAGTTCATGAAATCGAAGAAGGTCGTTCCGGCATACTCCTAGGGCTGTCATGCGGTGAAATCAAAGCGACGCCTTATACAGAGGTAACAAGCCATCGAAAGACACTTGATTTATCTATCTTGGATATTGCCGAAAAACTGGCGCGTTAGCTCATATTGTTCAAGCGAAATTAACCAAATTCAAACGCATACCCGGTGAAGGATGACCCCGGGTTGACAACCGCTGGCAGCCGGATTAAAGTTAGTTCGATGCCAACCCTGATACTCACCCGGCAAGATGTTTCCCGGCTTATCACCATGCCGGAAACATTAAAGGCTGTGGAGCGCGCGTTCACCGATTATGCTACCGGCCAGGCATCGATGCCCCCAAAAGCTTACCTCACCCTGGAAAAAGGCGATTTTCGAGCCATGCCTGCCGCAGTCCCGGGCGCGGCCGGAGTTAAGTGGATCAACGTTCACATGGGCAATACCGACAAGGGGTTGCCAAGCATCATGGGTATCATCATCTATTCCGACCCGGACACCGGCTACCCCCTGGCCATAATGGACGGTACCGAGATCACCGCCTATCGCACCGGCGCCGCCGCAGCAATCGCCAGCAAGCACCTAGCCCGGAAAGAAGCCCTGAGTCTCGGGCTTATCGGTGCCGGCAATCAAGCTGATACGCAGTTAATAGCCCATCTGGAGTATTTCCGTTTCGAAGAGATCCGAGTGTATGACCGGTCAACAGAGGCCGCGACTAAATTCAGGGAACGATTTGCCGGCAATCCGGTCAGAATCACATCCCTTGCCGAAGCGTGCGGCGCCGACATCGTCTGTACCCTGACGCCGTCACGCGCACCGTTTCTAAAACGCCAGTGGCTTAAACCGGGAACCCACATTAACGCCATCGGCGCCGACGCCCCGGGCAAGCAGGAACTTGAGCCGGATGTCCTGGAGGCCGCAACAGTGGTGGTCGACGATATTTACCAGTCCACACACGCCGGGGAACTTAACGTACTGATATCCACCGGCCTGTTTTCCGAAAAACAGATTTACGGCACGCTCGGTGAACTGACCTCAGGCCGAAAACCTGGACGCACTACTGACGATGCGATTACGGTCTTCGACTCTACCGGCTTGGCCATCCAGGATATTGCCTGTGCCCGCTTCATCTACGAAAAAGCACTGGCACAAGGCGCCGGGCATCAATTCGATTTCATCCGGGAATAACATTCCCTCGCACCTCGTAGATCTCACAACGCTTCATCAACTCGTTGCCATTAATCCGAACTTCAACTTCAAATAAACTCTGCGAAAAACCCGAATTAAGCATTGTAAAGGGACAAAATAAAGCATACAATAGGTTCAAATTATTAAGAAGTTGGCGATGAACAATAGCGGTACACATTATAGTGAATCAAGCCCGACCAAAGACGGGCTTTATCGCACCATATTCGACAAAGCCACTGACGCCATCCTGCTTTGGGAATATCTCGGTGAAGAGGCTGGTTTCCACATCGTCGAAGCAAATACGATGGCATGTGAACGTTATGGCTATACCCGAGAAGAATTCTTGAAGCTCAACAATAAAGACCTCAACACGCCAGAAAGCTATGAAGCCAACAAATCAGCCGGGAAACTCATTTTTGAATCAGGACACGGATCCTTTGAAATAGTACATAGGACCAAAGCCGGGCGCCCGATTCCATCCGAAGTCTCAGCCCGCCTCTTCAATGAGGGCGGAAGGACATTCATCGTTTCCATCGTTCGGGATATTACCAAACGAAGAGAACAGGAATCTTTAATCCGGCAGTTGGCCACCTATCCAATTTCCAACCCGAATCCAGTAATCAGAACCACTCCGGAAGGCCAACTAATTTTCGCTAATCCAGCCTCAGCGCCACTTCTCTTAACCTGGGGAGTAAAGCAAGGCGACCACCTGCCGTCACATTGGGTAAACATTCTCCGTGACACCTATGCATCCAATACGGCCGTAAATATGGAAGCGACATTCGGAAATCAAATATATTCCCTGAACATTTATCCTGACACGAACGATGGATATCTAAATATCTACGCCTTAGATATCACCCGGCGTAAAGAGATGGAAGAAGAACAAAAAAATAGCCGGGATTATTTGGAAAAACTCAATGATTCCCTTCCAGAAACTATCTTTATCGTACGCCGTCCGGAGCGCCACATTGAATATGTCAATAAACAAGTGGAGCAGATTTACGGCTATTCCCCCGCCGAGTGTTTGAGACGGACGCCGGAATTTCTCTTTGCGACCCGATCTGATTATATGAAACACAGCCGAAAAGTATCCAGCGCAATTCGCCATCGTCATTCGATGTTACGCACGGAAATGATCCAAAAACGAAAGAGTGGTGAACTTTTTCCATGCGAAGTAATCCAAACTTTTTCCAGGCGACCCGATAATTCGCTGGGAATAATCACCATTGTTCGAGACATTACCGAGCAACAAAAAATCCGGGCTGAGATTACCCGATACCAACAAGATTTGGAGCGTATGGTAGCTGCCCGGACCCAGGCGCTCGATGCAGAAATCGCGTCGCGACAAAAAGCCGAAGAAGAACTCAGGTCCATGTACGAACGGGAGCACTCACTAAGCTCCGCTCTCAAACAACAGATCGAAGAACGCATTCTCTTCACCCGGGCTTTGGTGCATGAACTCAAGACCCCGCTGACTCCGCTGTTGACCGCCTCTGATTTCCTGGAAAATCACCTGACCGACGACACCGCCCGGGGGTTTGCCCGTAATATCCGCACCGGGGCTCTCAATATGGAAAAGCGCGTCAACGAACTATTAGATTTGGCACGGGGGGAGGTCGGCACTCTGAAACTGGCATATCGGGACTTCGACCTAGTGTCTCTGCTGTCCGAGATTGCCGACTACATGGGTCCCGAGGCTAAACGTCGTGGCCAGCATCTTGAATTGGACCTGCCGGATCAGCCTGTTCAAATGCGAGGTGATCCCGACCGGTTGCGCCAGGTAGTTACCAATCTGCTAGCCAACTCGTTCAAGTTCACCCGCCAGAGCGGGCGTATTAAATTAAGCGCTGTTGCCGAACCAGACGGCGCCCTTATCGCGGTGAAAGATTCTGGCTCAGGCATCGAAGCCGCTGATCTGCCATATATCTTCCAGCCCTACCACCGAGGTCAAACTTCGGAAAAAAGTCGCCTGAGCGGTTTAGGACTCGGACTGGTTCTTTCAAAGATGATCGTCGAACTTCATGGCGGCCAAATATGGCTTAAGAGCGCCAAGGGTAAAGGCAGCACTTTCAGTTTTATAATCCCATATCACAAATAAGGAGGACCTCATGAGGATCTTAATCGTTGAAGACGACAGCGCCATCGTAGAATTGGTCAGTCTCTGTCTCAAGGTGAGCTGGCCGGACGCCAGGATCATATTCACAGGGCTGGTGGAAGAAGGAATCGAGCTCGCCGAAAAAGAGAACCCGGATCTCATCATCCTGGACCTGGGACTACCGGATAAGAGTGGCCTGGAACTACTTAAGGAAGTACGCCAGACATCATCCGTACCGGTCATCATCCTCACCGTGCGCGACGAGGAATCAGATGTTGTCCGCGGTCTTGAACTGGGCGCTGATGATTACATCACCAAGCCTTTCAGGCAGATGGAATTCGTCTCCCGGGCTAAAGCCCTCCTGCGCCGTCAACATGTCAGTGATGGCAGCACCCCTGTCACTATCGGACCCTTCCATTTTTCTGCCTCACGGCGCCAGGTGAGCTGTGGCGGGCACAGTATTAAACTCACGACGACCGAGGGAAAAATCTTATATTGCCTGGCCCAGAATAACGGAAAACCGGTGTCCCATCAGGCGCTTGCTATAACTATTTGGGGAGAACTGGTCCCGGACGCGGCGAATTCCATCAGGGTACACATCAGGAATCTACGTCAGAAGTTAGCTGAGATCGGCGTTAAAGACAGCGTGGTGACAAAATCAGGAACTGGTTATTTTCTCAAAAAATAAGCCACTTAGATTAAAGATCTGACACAGGAGTAATTATTATTTTATAATTTCAAGACTCTCGTTTAGTTCTCGGTGGCGTCGACCAAATCAACCGGTAATTCGACGGTGAACGTAGCGCCTTGTCCGTATACACTCTCAGCATAGATTCGCCCCTCGTTCTGTGTCACGATACCATGACAGACAGATAACCCGAGCCCGGTGCCCTGCCCGACTTCACGAGTAGTGAAAAACGGATCGAAAATCCGTTTCAGGTTTTCACCTTTTATGCCCGGTCCGGTATCTTTAAAAATGATAACAACCTTTTTGCCGCTGATTTCTGTTTTTACCTTAAGTCTGTTCGGAGGGTCTTTTGTCTTCATCTCAGTCAGAGCATTAATGGTGATGTTAAGAAAGACTTGTTGTATTTGGGATGCATCAGTCAGCACCCTCGGTAAGTCCGCTGCCAAATCAGTGACCACTTTAATATCGTTGCTCATGAATTCGTATGCTTGAAGCTCCAGCGTCGCCAGAACGAGCTTGTTAATATCGGTATATTCCCGCACCGGATGACGGGGCCGGGCGAAAGTCAAAAGGCGCCGTACGATACCAGCTACCCGTTGGGCACCCTCGTTAATTATGCGGACTTCATCACGAATGTCATCCGGTATCTGCCGTTGCGAAAGCAACTGAGCGAAACCGATAACTCCGGTCAACGGATTATTGATCTCGTGAGCGATACCGGAGGCCATTTCTCCGATACTGGCAAGATGTGCAGCCAAGTGCGCCTGATCTTCCAGTCTTCGTTTCTCATCTTCCGCTCGCTTCTGTGCGCTGATATCGGTCAGGATCCCCAACAGTTCACCTTGATTTTTTTTGCCGAGACTTCCCAGTTCCAGAAGGGCGGGCAATTCCACACCACCACAGGTCATGATTCGACATTCGCGGGGTGCCGGAATTATCCCAGCCATACTTTGGTTCAAATCTTCTATTACCGCCGTTCGGAATTCTTCGGCGAACATGGTAATAATATCAAAATCCCCTAAGTTCGAACCTCCGATGCAGTATCCTGAAATAATCTGAAACTTCCGGTTCGCGTAAACGACTTTTCCTGCCCGTAATACAAAAACAAGGTTCGGCACCAATTCAGCCAAAGTGCGAAAGTGAGCCCCACTTATACTCACCGACTGATTTTTCATATGGTAACCGTGGTTCCACCCTTCCGGTTATTAAAAGTCACGCCTCCACTTTATCCTGCTAGTGATGGACTGTCAACAGAAATCCGGGTGCCCCATACTATCGTACTATTCGGCAATCAACTATGTGAAGTCTAACCTGATATGATGCCATCATTGCTAAAGTTATTCCAAATGTAAAAGTAATGAATAATTTTTTCCCTAGGTTATGCCCGGTGTTCGATAGCGTTGTTTACCCCACTTGTAAAAGGCAAATCCTGCTAACATGATAACCGCGGCGATCGGTGCCCATAGGCTCATTTGACCGTCCGGGGCCGTCCTATCCAGCAAAGCGCCACCCAATGTCGGTCCCAGCGATATACCCAATGTCTCTGCTAATCCATAAAATCCCTGGTATCGTCCGCGCCAACTGGGAGGTGAAAGCTCTGCTACCACTGTCATGCTTACCGGTGAAAACAGGATTTCTCCCAACGTAATTATTCCCATCGCCATCAGGGCTAATCCATACGGCCCCACGAGTCCCAGTGACAAATACCCGACGGCATACACCATCATCCCGATGAATAGTGCTCTGGCGTGGTTCATCTTGCCCACCCACCGTGCTGCGGGATACTGAAGCGCCACTACCAGGACAGCGTTCAGCGTTAATAACGAGCCATACTGGATCGTGGTGAAACCGATTCGATCAACGGTATAGACGGAGAGTGTGCTGATGAACTGACCCAACCCCATAAAAGCGATAATGCTGATAAGAGTGAACCCAAGGAAAGTCCGATCTCGCGCGGTAGTCAATATCGCACCTAACGATATTTTTTCGGGATTGAAAGTGGCGGAGCTCTCTTTAAGATTGAAATAGGTTACCGCCAATGCGATGCCGCTGATGACCGCGGCGACACCGAACAACCACGCATACGAGGCGACTAGCCAGAAATATCCTCCGATGACCGGCCCGAATCCAAACCCTAAGTTTTGGCCCATACGCAGCAGACCATAACCTTCGGCAAGACGCCCTTTAGGCATAAGATCGACAACGAGCGCCGAGGTGGCTGGGCGTGCTGCCATTAGCCCGCAACGCACGAGGATGTATGAGCCCACGATACTCCACACCGGCGCGTCGATGCTCACTAGTACAGCCATGACGATATAGATAGCACAACCGAGAGACATGCTCCAGAGAATAAGCGGCCGTCGTCCAAACCGATCGGATAGCATTCCGGCGTACATCTGCGCCGCAGCCGCGACCAGGCCGCTGACCAGGATAAACAACCCCACCACTGTCATCGGGATATCACGTTGTTGATGCAGGTAAAGTGAAAGAAATGGCAGCGTTAAGGAGAACCCGGCTGAGTTCAGAATGCCAATAAGCGTGACCAACCAGACACCTGGTGGAAAGCGTCTGAATAAAGGTCGCGAAAACAACCCCTTAAGGTTGCCTGGAGGTAGGTCAGTTTCCGACAATTGATTATTTCCAATTAACTCTTATATATTGAAAAATGTCCATTAGTGTACCCCGAACTAGAATTTTTAGCAAGGACACATACAACCATTCTGATGATTTAATTATCAGACAGTGAATCCATCCGATGTCCTTGTCAAAGGAGTTAACCGGAAAGATTTCCCGTCAATTTACGGAGGATTAACAGTTACTATTCGAGGCACTAATGCCCGAACCTGAATCGTGGTGGTTCAACATCCATCAAGATGTTCTTCGAGAAATTGGGCCACTTTCTCCCGTATCAAGGGGTAATCGTGCCAATTATAGTCATGCCCAGGCGCACCGATATACAGCAAAATGTTGCCGGCGGCTTGTCTGCCCTTACCCCGTAAAGCATCGAAATTAGCTTTAAAAGCACGTCGCCAGTGACCGTAGCTGAAGGCATCCGGCACTTTACCGTTGCTTCTAAGATTAAGAATGCGTTCGGTCGTTAGGCTGTCATACCAGAATGGCGGTCCCAATTCTATGCTGAACAACCGCGGTTCATCGGGTAACAGACGCATCACCTGATTAGACATTACGGTGCCGTTGCTTTCGGCGGTCATGAGTATTCTCAAATCCGGCAGATAGCGCCATAAAAATCGCAGCCGTTGCGTCAGTTCCTTCGGCTTGGCGATGGACCTGGCTCCGGAGTTCAATATCTCACTGATATAGCCCCGGAGAGTTCTGTAAGCACGCTGATAGCTGAGGACGGTCACGGCACAGCCGCGCGATGACAGGTGTGATTCGATAGCGTTTACGATGGAGGCGTAGCCGGAAGCTTTTTCCAGGGAAGTCCAGCCATAGCCGCCGGAATTAAACAAGACTAAGATATCGGTATCCCGCAGCGCCCGGTACGTGGCCAGCATGTCGGCGGCCAGACTGAGTTGTTTGGTCCGGTTGCGCCGGTGTAGCATTTTAGCTGTTGCCATGGCGTCGTCGCGGACAGGTTGAGGTATTTCAGCCGGCGTACCAGCTGGTAGTGCCGTGCCGCCCCGTGCCTGTCTCATCACACCAGGTTCGGGTGTCTGCCAACTCAAACTTACCAGAACACCAAGTAGTATGAGGAAGAATAACGCGATCAACATGAAATGGAATTACCCGATTTCACACGACTCCAGGCGAACGATGGCGGTATTCAACGATTCTACTGCTTCATCGATCTCCTTTTGAGTGATAGTAAGTGCCGGCATCAGTCTCAACGCATTGGGTTTGACGTCATTGACCAAAAGACCGCTCTCCAGACATCTGCGCGCCAGATCTTTTGCGACATCCCGTTGGAATTGAACTGCCGTAAGCAAACCTTTTCCCCGCACTTCAGTGATGAGGGCGGGATGTTTTCTCTTAAGTTCGGTAAGTCTTTCTACCAAATATTGCCCCATCTCGTGGGCGTTACGAGGTACGTCATTATCTATCATGAACTTGATGGTGGCGTAGGCAGCGGCGCAGGTAACGGGGTTGCCGCCGAAGGTCGAACCATGCTCCCCAGCCGAAAAAACCGAAAATTTATTCTTGGCCATAATGGCTCCGATGGGCAACCCGCCTCCCAGGCCTTTAGCCAGGGCCATGACATCCGGTTCAATCCCGTAAAGCTGGTGGGCAAATAACGCGCCTGCCCGGCCGATACCAGTCTGTATCTCGTCCAGGATCAATACAATCCCTTTTTCGTCACACCACTGGCGAACTTCCTTGAGATAGCCCGGGGACGGCACATTCACTCCGCCTTCACCCTGCACCGGTTCCAGCATCACGGCGCATACAGTATCGGTGGTAGCCTGTTTGATGGCCTCGATACTGTTGAACTCCACATTGATAAAGCCCGAAGGCAGCGGGGTGTACGGCTGCTGGTACTTTAGTTGCCCCGATGCCGACACCATCGCCAGCGTCCGCCCGTGAAAAGACCCCGTGGTGGTGATGACTTCGTAGGCGCCGCCGAGATGCAGCTTACCGTAACGTCGCGCCAGCTTGACCGCTCCTTCCGAAGCTTCAGCGCCGGAGTTGCAAAGGAATATCTTGTCGAGTGAGCTATTTTCGATGAGTATCTCAGCCAATTGTAATTGGGGGAGAGTATAGTAGTGATTCGACGTCTGTATAAGCTCGCCTACCTGACGGCGCACCGCTTCCACGACAGCCGGGTGACAATGACCCAGGGAATTCACCGCCCACCCGGCTACAAAATCCAGGTAACGCCGGCCGTGTTCATCCCAAACATAGCTGCCCTCGCCCTTGACGATGGCTAGCGGCGCCCGCTCAACCGTGCTCATGAAATATTTTTTTTCCTGCTCCACCCAGTTCATAATATGGCTCCCTCTTTATCTAAGCGATGATCGAGGTCCCGGTTCCACCCTGAACCACCTCATTATAAAGGATATGCGGTTCTTTTCCATCGACGATGCTGGTGACGGTGCCCGCGGCACTGGCCCGCCGGGCAGCGCGGATCTTGGGTATCATGCCCCCTGTCGCAACGCCGGTGTTAACCAAGGCCTCAGCATCCCGCGCGCTGATCGATTTGATAAGATTGCCGTCCGAATCTTTGATACCGGGCACATCGGTGAGGAAAACCAGGCGCCCAGCCTGCAGTGCCGCGGCCAGTTCCCCGGCCACCGGATCACCGTTGATATTGAGCAGTCGTACCGGATCGTTGTCGTCATTCAAGGAGACCGGGGAGATCACCGGCACCATGTCATTATCCTGTAGTGCTATAATGACCGTCGGATCGACACGCGTCGCGTCGCCCATAAATCCCCAATCAGCACCGCGTGCCTTGCCATGAATAAGACCGCCATCAACGCCGGACAACCCCACCGCTTTTACGCCGAGGTCAAGAAGCATAGCTGTGGTTTCCTTGTTGACCAATCCCGAGAGGACCGCGGTCACCACTGCCAGACTCTCCTTATCGGTTACCCGCTCACCCGTGACTAGCCTGGTAGGCAAGCCGAGGCGGTCCAGCCAGCTGTTGACCACAGCTCCCCCGCCATGGACGACCACCGGGCGCCAGCCCTCCCGCTTCAAACGGGCAACATCTTCAAGGGATGTATCGCGACTGCCCAGCACCGACCCGCCTAATTTGATTACGATGGTTTTATTCATTATGTTGTCCCTGGTGCTTCGATCTCCGGGTTTGATCCTTGATCAAGGTTGGGTCGGCCAATCGACGATTTCGATGCCTTTCCTTATCCGATGAAAATGCCAAACCCTGAACATCAGGTCGTATAGTCAGCGTTTATCCTGATATATTCCTCACTCATATCGCAGCCCCAACCGGTTGCTGATGCTTG
Source organism: Dehalogenimonas sp. THU2 (assembly GCF_039749495.1). NCBI lineage: Bacteria > Bacillati > Chloroflexota > Dehalococcoidia > Dehalococcoidales > Dehalococcoidaceae > Dehalogenimonas > Dehalogenimonas sp. THU2. Next base: position 68,547 of record NZ_JBDLLU010000012.1, read on the forward strand.
CCCCAGTCCCAGATCGAGTTCAATGAAAACATCAGACTGCCGTAATCGTGTCGAGGCTTCCTTTTTATCAAACGGCTGCGGTGTTCCACCGGCCAATACGCAGATCCCACCGAACGTCAAACTCACCTTTTCGAGTTCGAAATACGCTCCACTGCGACCGGCCGCCGCCACGATCCGTCCCCAATTAGGATCGGCGCCGTAAACTGCTGTTTTAACCAGAGGAGAAGACAGTACCGTCCTGATAACCTTGCGAGCATCCGCTACCGAATACGCACCGGTTACAGTCAATTCTATGAGCTTGGTGGCGCCTTCGCCATCTCGGGCGATAGCTTTCGCCAGGTGAATGCAGACATATTCAAGCGTATGAACAAACGCGTGATAAGCGCCATCCCCATCTTTCAATTCAATCCCGGATGCGCCGTTCGCCAATAGAAAGACGCTGTCGTTGGTAGAGGTATCACCATCGACAGAAATGACATTGAATGACTTATCAACCGCTTTGTGGAGTTCGTCCCGCAGCATTTTCCCGTCGATGCTCACGTCAGTGGTAATAAAAGCAAGCATAGTGGCCATATCCGGATGGATCATCCCGGAGCCCTTAGCGCAGCCGCCGACGGTAAAACCGTACTCCGGAGAGCGCACGGCTATCTCTTTGGGCACCAGGTCGGTGGTCATGATCGCCCTGGCGAAACCGGCTCCGCCATCGCCGGACGGGATCAACTTCTTGATGCCGGCTTTGACTTTCTCCATGGGCAATTGGACGCCGATGACGCCGGTGCTGGCGACGAGGACTGTTACGGAATCAAGCTCAAATCGGTCGGCGGCAAGTTCAGTCATCGTCCGGGCGTTCTCGTATCCTGTCTTCCCGGTACCGGCATTGGCGCAACCGGCGTTGACGATGATAGCGCGCGCCTGCCCGAACCGTAGATGTTCCTCCGACAAAACCACCGGCGCCGCCCGAAACTGGTTGAGGGTAAAAACGGCCGCGGCGTTAGCCGGCCGATCGGAGATGACGAGCGCCAGATCAGGAGCGTTTAAAGCGCTTTTTATACCCGCGGCAACTACCCCTGCGCTGAAACCGGCAGCAGAGGTGACAGACCCACCGGGAATTACCTTAAATCTAGAAATCATAGAATGATGATAGAATATAGCATAGCTCTCAAGAACGGGCAAAGGCATTCCCGATGCTTCGTTGCAGACTCTCCTTCGAATCGGCAGAACTATGCCGTAATTTCGAGGAAATCAACCAGGGGGATCATACTTATACTGCCAAATTTCGTTCAAGCTAATACGGAATATTCCCGGAATATTCGCCGGTTATTCCCCAACAAAACACTAGCCAAGTACTAGGACTTATGATATACTCATTGCGCTTCTTAAGGCTTGGTCAGAAGACCGGGCTACTTCCAGCGACACATCTCACTGCGGCGACTAATCGAATTAAGGGGGAGCCCATGCCGGAAAACTCAGTACTCATCGTCGATAGCGACCCAGCTATCAGGGACACCGCCACCTGGCTCAAAGGAGCCGGTTTTCGTGTCTCCACCGCCTCGACCGGGGAAGAAGCCCTGAACCTGATCGATAACCAGGACTTCAGCGTCATGCTTCTGGACATGCATCTGCCGGGCAAACACGGCCTGGGGGTGCTCAGGGAAGTCAAGGTCAAGCGTCCCTGGCTCCAGACCATCGTCACCACCGACCACCCATCTGTGGAATCAGCCACGGAAGCCTTGAGACAGGGCGCGGTAGACTACCTGGTCAAGCCGGTCTCGCCTCAGGACCTGGCCCAACTGGTCAAGGACACCATCAAATCCGCCGCCTCCAAGCAAAAAATCGCTTCCATCCAGATCAAAGCCAAAGCAGCCCCAAGCAAGATCATCCCCCAGACCACCTTCGTCATCAGCCGCGACAGCCTCAAAAACCTGGTCAACAGCCTGATCAAGGAACGCCAGGCTATCGGCGTCAAGGCGAAACAGGGCAAATTCAGCTTCGACAAGATCAAGAGCTTCGACGACCTGACGCTGGATTATGACGTCACCGTCAACCCGCCTTCCGCCTTTTTCATCCCCGCCTGCGAAACCATCCTGCGCTACAAGATGGGCGACAACCCGGAGATCACGCCGGTAACCGACACCACCCCCCGCGTTCTAATCGGGGTTCATCCGGATGACATCAACGCCATAAACCTGCTCGATGAAGTCTTCATGACCGGAAACCCGGACCCCAATTACACCGCTCGCCGCCAGAATACCCTGATCATCGGCGTGGATGTGCTCACCCCACTGCCTAACTCCTTCGCTCCTAGCATGAGCTCCCATGTCGCTGAGAGTGGTTTCGATTTGCTGCTGACCGACATCGGCAACGCCAGCTACATGGTCACAGTGGGTTCCGAAGCCGGCGCCCAGGTGCTGGCCAAATACGCCCAGGTGCGGGAGCCGACAGTGGCCGAAACAGCCCGCCAGAAACAGGTGCGAGAAGAAGCGCTATCCAAGTACCGCCTCTTCCTGGATATGCCGCGTGAGAAGATCCCGCATCTGCTGGAAAACAATTACGATAACCCCTATTGGTTGTCCCGCTCCGAGAGTTGTCTCAACTGCGGCTCCTGCATCATGGTCTGCCCCACTTGCTTTTGCTTCGATGTCCAGGACGACGTCTCCCTGAACATGGTCGACGGCGAGCGGGTCAGGAAGCCGGATGGCTGCATGCTGGTGGACTTCTCCAAGGTCGCCGCGGGCGCCAACTTCCGCGGTGACAAGATGAGTCGCTTCCGCCACCGCATGTACCACAAGGGCAAGTATATCCTGGACCGCTACGGCAAGTTCGGCTGTGTCGGCTGCGGCCGCTGCTCCGTCACCTGCCTGGCTGAGATCGCCAGCCCGCTGGAGGCTTACAACGCCATCGCCGCCAGTGAAAAGACCAAGGAAAAAGCGCGGCGCACCATCACTAACACCCGCCCTGAGCCGGAGCTTTACCTGCCCCACCTGGCCAACATTGAAAAGGTTACGGCGCTTTCCGGCCGCGAGAAGCTTTTGGAGTTCAAACTCAAGGACGGCACGGCCCTCGGCCACCGGCCGGGCCAGTTCGTCGAGGTATATGTCTTCGGTATCGGCGAGTCGCCGATCTCACTGACCTCTTCGCCGACCAGGGACCACACCTTCGAGGTGGCGGTCAGAAACGTCGGCAACGTCACCGGCGCCCTGCACCGGCTCGAAGCCGGCGCCCCGGTGGGCATCCGCGGCCCCTTCGGCAACGGCTTCCCGCTGGAACAGATGGAAGGCAAAGATCTGCTCTTCATCGCCGGCGGCATCGGTATATTCCCGCTGCGCTCCCTCATCCAGTACGTCCTCGACCGTCGCGAGTCCTACGGCAAGATCAACCTTCTCTTCGGCGCCCGATCGCCGGCGGAGCGGGTCTTCGCCGACGATATGGCGGAATGGGCCGCCGCCCCGGACGTCACTTTCATGGAGACAGTCGATAAGGGCGATGAGAACTGGACGGGCAACGTGGGCGTCATCACCACGCTCATCCCGAAGATCCAGTTCGATCCTAAGCGCACCGTCGCGGTGGTGGTCGGCCCGCCGATCATGTACCGTTTCGTCATCAACGAACTCAAGAAGCGCGACATGGCTGACGACAACATCATCGTTTCCCTGGAGCGCAAAATGAAATGCGGCGTCGGCAAGTGCGGCAACTGCCAGATCAACGGCGTCTATGTCTGCCAGGAAGGCCCGGTCTTCAGTATGACCCGGCTACGGACTTTAAGGGAGGCCATCTAATGAAACCTAAAGTGGCATTTTTCGACTTCACCAGCTGCGAAGGTTGCCAGCTGGACGCGCTGAACCTGGATGTCGGCGAGGTATTGGGACTTTTAGGCGCCGTGGACATCGTCAACTTCCGTGAGGTCAAGACCGACCGCTCCGACGATTACGACATCGCCTTCATCGAGGGCTCCATCACCAAGGAATCTGAAATCCCGCGCATTCAGGCTATCCGCGCCCAGGCTAAAGTGCTGGTCGCCCTGGGTGCCTGCGCCTGCACCGGCGGCGTCAACTGCATGAAGAATGCCTACCCCATGGAAGACCTCCTCAAGGGGGTTTACGGGGAATGCGCCGAATACTACAACACCATCCCGGCCCGCCCGGTGAGTGCCGTGGTGCCGGTGGACGCCTACATCCGCGGCTGCCCGCCGACCACCGCCGAGTTCGTCAACGTGGTGAAATCATTGCTCCTCGGCAAACGCCCCGACCTGCCCAACTACCCGGTGTGCACCGAATGCCGTATCGCCGGCAACGTCTGCGTCTTTCAGCGCGGCGGCACCTGCATCGGACCGGTCACCCGCGGCGGCTGCGAGGCGCTGTGCGTCAGTTCCGGGCGGTTCTGTTGGGGCTGTCGCGGCCTGGTCGATGATCCCAACACCAATTCCGAGAAAGACATCCTGGCCCGCTACGGCCTCACCATCGACCAGATACTGGAACGGTTCAAGATTTACAACTCCTATTCGGAGGTTTCCAAATGTCAGAGCTAAAGATCAAGGTAAACCAACTGACCCGCGTCGAGGGTCACGGCAACATCCACCTGGAGGCCACCGACGGCAAGCTGGACCGGGTGCTGTGGGAAGTCACCGAGTCCCCGCGGTTCTTCGAGTGGATGCTCAAGGGCCGTAATTATGATGACGTGTCCACCATCTCTTCCCGCATCTGCGGCATCTGTTCCATCTCTCACACCACCGCCTCCCTGCAGGCCACCGAGTCCGCCTTCGGCATCAAGCTGACCGAACAGGCCTGGCTCCTCCGGAAGCTCCTGTACGACGCTGAAATGCTGGAAAGCCACGTGCTGCACGTGCTGTTCCTTATCGCCCCGGACTTCCTGGGCGCCGATTCGGTCATCCCGCTGGTAGCCACCCACGGCGATATCATCGTCATGGCGGTGCGCCTGAAGAAACTGGCCTACAACCTGGCCGAGGTACTGGCTGGCCGCAAGACTCATCCCATCACCCCCATCGTCGGCGGCTGGAGCAAGCTGCCCGATGTCGACGAATTGAAGGCCATCCGCGAGCGCCTGGAGAAAGCCATGGAAGACATGGACACCATGGTGGCGGTGGTCAAGTCTGTCGCCCCGATGATCCCGGATTTCCAGCGGCCGACCGAATACATCGCCCTGAAAGACCCCAAGGAATATTCCTTCATCACCGGCAAGATCGCGTCGTCCGACGGCGGCACCTTCGACCTGGTGGACTACAAGCAGATCACCAACGAGTTCTGCGTTCCCCATTCATCGTCCAAGTTCGCCAAGCACAGCCGGGACTCCTACATGGTGGGCGCGCTGTCCCGCTTCAACCTCAACTCGGAGCAGCTTCTGCCCCGGGCCAAGAAGGCCGCCAAGGAACTGGGCATGAAAGCCCCCATCCACAATCCGTTCTTCATCTCGGTGGCCCAGACCGTGGAGACGGTGCACGCCATGGAAGACGCTATCAACATCATCGACAAGCTGCTGGCTCGCGGCCTCCATGAAGAAGAGGTCAAGGTCAAACCCCGCGCCGGCCGCGGCGTGGGCATCGTCGAGGCGCCCCGCGGCCTGCTCATCCATGACTACACCTATGATGAGGCCGGCAACATCGTCTCGGCCAACTGCATCATCCCAACAGGCCAGAACCATCTCTCCATCCAGAAGGATTTCGACGCCCTGGCGCCGACCATCCTGGAAAAACCGGAGGACGAGATCCGGCACACCCTGGAGATGCTGGTTCGCGCCTACGATCCGTGTATCTCCTGCTCGGTGCATTAGCGCCACGCAGTTGGCAACGCAGGGGCGTCCCGAAAGGGGCGCCCCTCTTATTTTCCGCCGCGAAACGGCATGCCGGGGTATTCAGTTGTTAAAACGTGTTCGGCGGGCGAACCCGGTTGTTGATGAGTGTTACGTAGTAGTTGCGGCGACATCCGTTGCGCCAAAAATAATAATTCATAAAACAATTCCGGCGCTTAGCTTTGGGCTAAACGTGAGATTCGATATTTGAATCGAATCCCGGTTCCGGAAAAAACCGCGTGCGCGTGTTCTGATTGCCGGGCTAACCGCCCCGACGGTGGTGGTGGTACCGATTCATTTTGTGGAAACAATTCTGTACTGGTGTTCTCTATATTCATGGGATAATGATAAGGGGCGGGGGCGGAATTGTCAATGGGATTTTGGCGGGTTTTTGAAATAAATAAATTTCTATAGTTGAGGCGGCTGTTCCGGTTTTCGATTACGAGCATATAACTACGTATATATCAGGGGCGGCAAGCAGCATTAATGCCGCGCCGCCGTAGAAAAGCGCTTGAATCACTGTGTTGCTAATGTCCATCTGGGAGAAAAGCAAAAGGAAGTCCTCGGGGGGGGGACTTCCCATCGTTCTCCCGGCTATTCAGCCCGATTATTGTGGTCTATGCTTGAATATTTTAGGCGTCGGTTGGGGCGGTGTCAAGGGGGGTGGGCGTTTAGGGGAAATCGGTGGGTGTGCGGCGGGGTTCGGAGTCAAAATGAAAAGTGGAGCTGAGGGGCTATAGCTAGAACCACAATTGCTGTAACCAAAAGATTTTATGATCATTCTGGTAAGAATCTGGTAAGAGCCATTCATCTATAGTCTCATCATCGTATCATTTTGGATTAGTGAAAACGCGATAAACCCCGTACCGTTAGTAAAAAAGGAGATGCACCGGTGAAAAGAATAGTAGGTTGGGCAAAACCATCATTTCGTAATTTTATCTGTTCTCTGGTGTCGCTGTTATTAATTGTCTACCTCGGTCCAACCACTATCGAAATTGATGCATCCACCGCGGTAATACCGCCCCAGCCTTCGTTATCGATACCTGCCTGGATACCGACTTCAGCACCTCAGGCGCCAATCCAGCAGTCACCGCCCATGATCTCTACCGCACTCGTGACTCCGGACGAAAATGCCGTTGTTTCATCTGCTTCCGGCAATATTTCACTTTCCATCCCCAAAGGTGCGGTTGACTCAACAGTTGAAATACAAATTACGGAATTTGGCACCGAATACTCCCCGGGCATGAAGATGGTAAGCCTTTTTGAATTGACAGCAACGATGAAGGATTCTGAAAAACGGGTTTCCCAATTCAACAAGAGTATTCAAATCACATTCAAACATAGTATCGGTGATTTCCAAGGTATCGATACAAGTTTGTTGCGTTTGTACTGTCTTGACGAAAAAACGCTTCAATGGCAACCGCTATCTTAAGCCCATCATCCATAGGTGGTCTAACGCTTACTAACAGCGGTAGTGGATACACCACCGCCCCCAGCGTTTCGTTCTCAGGCGGCGGTGGATCAGGCGCTACGGCTACCGCTACCTTGTCCCCGACATCACTGGCTGGCCTCAACCTCCTCAGCGGCGGCA
>NZ_JBDLLU010000013.1 GCF_039749495.1 Dehalogenimonas sp. THU2
GGCGTAAGCCGAGATCGGGGTGGTGGCCTTGACGGCGGTGCTGAAGTCAGCCTTGGTGTCAACCCAGACTTCGTAGGAGACGGCACCGGGGACGTCAGCCCAGTCAAACGTCGGTTTGACCGGTACATTGGTGGCGCCAGCAGCCGGGGCCAGATTCATCGCCGGGGTGGGGGTACCCACCACGGTAGTGAAGGAAGAAGTGCCCATGAAGCTACCAACAGTACCAGAGTCAGCAGTAGCCCAGACACTGACGAAGTAGGTGGTGTCGGCGGCCAGACCGGTCAGGTTTGCTGTGGTTGCGGTGGTGGTGGTGCCAAACTTGAAGGCTGCAGCAGCATCGCTCTGCTTAGCTACTTTGGTGGTATCCACTGCCCAAACATAACCAGTAGCATTGGTCATGGCATCCCAGGAGATCGTCGCGGTATTGGTGGTGGTGACGATGCCCAGGAAGACCGAGGTGGTGGACACGATGTTGGAAGTAGCGATACCGGTGACACCCTTGGCCAGGGTATCGGTGTAGTTGTAGATCTTGCCACCATCGGTAGCCCAGATCATGTTGCCATCGGCAACAACAGTTACAAACAGTTGATCAACCTGAGCGGGGGCATTGGTGGTGGACAGGGAGCCAGCATCAGCGGTTCCCAGTTTACCGAGGACACGCTCAACAGTAGCAGAACCACTGTCGCCAGCGTAAACAACACCGTTGCCTTCATCGGCATTGCCGGCGCCGGGAGCGGTGACTACACCGGTAGCGGCGGTGGTCAGAGTTGCGATAGCGGTAGTGCCGCGATACAGGCTGGTGCCGGCGGCAATGAAGAAGTTGCTGGAGGTTGCATAGTCATTAGCCGGGGCGATGAAAGCCGCTGCCGCTGAATTGGTGATACCGGCAGTGCCAGTAACAGCAGTCCAAGTGGCGCCACCGTCAGTAGATTTGGCGGCTTTGACAAGAGTTGCGTTGACAGCAACAGCAAACAGGTCACCATTGGCGGCAGCCTGAATGTCGGTGACGGTATAACCGGCAGCAAAGATAACAGCCTCGGTCCAGAAGAAAGCACTGGTGTTGACCATGATCTTGCCGGCATTATCGCCAACAACTACGGTGGAGTTATTCAACGGCAGGAAGGAGTAAACGGGATTGGCAATTCCATCAAAGCTGCCGGGGGCGGTGGTCATGGCAGCAAATTTGTTGGCACTGTTGGTGGAAACCTGGATAGCCGCGGCAGAGCCAGCGACGGCATAGAAAACCGTTTTGTCGGTGGCATAGTTCGGGGATACTTTAAGAATAGTAGCCGTATCCATACCAGTGGCTACACGTTCCCAAGTAGCACCGAAGTAGCGCCAAAGACTGCCACTGTTGGAGATCATGAACATATCACCATTGGCGGCGATGGCCAATTCGGGAATGTCCGTCAGGGTGTCATTGATAAGGCTCCACTGATTGAATACAGTAGCACCGTCAATGCTGACATTGAAAGCACCAGTGGCACCCACGTTCAGGACATATGCCACACCATTGGTAGCAAAGTCTTTGTCAAACAACACAAAGGCCGTGTTGGCGACAAATGAACGAAGGGTTACGGCAGAGAAAGAGAAGCCAGAGTTGGTGCTCTTGTTGACGGTACCCGCGGAAGTGCCGACCATAATCTTGGCAGTACCGGAGTTGAAAGCGCCGTCAACATCGATATTGTTGGAGGTAACGGTTGCGTCAATGCGCAGAGGAGTGGTACCGATTACGCGGTAAACACCACCATCAGCGGCATCGGCATCAGCAACAGCAACAAAGTAGATGGGGCTGGTGACGACATTAAAGTCAGTGGGGAAGGCGATGTCAGCAGCAGACGGAACGGCCGCTGCAGCACCGAGTGTTACATCAGCAAGAGCCGCGCCCCAGGCGCCGCCATTGACGTTGACACGAACCACAGTGGTTCCGCCAGAGACACCGGCAGCAACCACGGTGCGGTCAGTAGCAAAGGAAGGAGCCATGGAGAGAGTCAAAACCGGCATACCAAAGGTGGTGGTACCGACCGGGTTGAGGTTGTTGAAAACATCGTTGGCATCCCAGAAATAAACGCCAGCGGTCATAACCCCTAAACCATCAGTACCAATTACAGCGATGTAGCGGCCACCAAACATGGCAACATCAAGCGCGGTAATGGCATCACCGACGGGGACACCCACGATAGTGGTAAAGGTAACGCCACCATCCATGGATTTGTAGAGAGTGGAGGCGGTGGCCAGGAAGACTACATTAGCTTCGGTGGCGGAGGGCACGATAGCAACCGCAGCAGCAGTCCAAGCAGCAGTGGTAATAGACTTCCAAGTGCGGCCACCATCGGTGGACTTAAGCAAATTGTAAGTCGGTCCCGCTGTATCGGTGACGGAAGCATAGAGAGCCCCGTCAACCGGTGACTGAGCAAATGCGTTTGCATTGTCAAAAGTCGTTTCCAGTACCATACCGGTACCAGTGGCGGGTACTTTAAAGTTATCCCACGCCTGGGTTTTGGCGCTAACCGGCAGAGCAGTGCTAACCAGCATGCCGCTCAGCAGCGCCGCGGTCAGCAGCACACTAAAGAATTTATTTAACTTTTTCATCGACCTTTAGATTTCCTTTTCAATTTTTTGATATTTCAATTTATTTCTATTGTCTTTTGGTTATCCCTAAAAGACTCCTGGAGATCAACATTTCATTTCTTTTCTGCCGACCTGATTTCCATATAAGCGGTTAACTTATATAAAGGAAGCCGGGTCTCAACGGCTGCTCTCGTATTCCATCACCACCTTTCTTTATGTCTTATGAATTGCGGGCAACGCAAAATATGCGCAGCCTGCTTTTTCTGCGTTATTAATATAATACCACGGGTGTCAATAGGTAAACTTCCTCTATTTTGGAGTACCCCGACCCTGTAAAAACAATCACGCACGCGTCATACGATTGTTATAACGGTACGGAAGGGTGGAATGTTAGGATGTGAGTTTTTTATGTCGAGTTGGTAGTTGGCAGTGGAGCGAGGGGACTGAGCCGAAATCCCTCTTAGTCTCTCCTTCGACTTCGCTCAGGACAGGCTCTTTACAAAAGGGAGAAACGTAAACAAATTGCTACGGCACCTGGGGCTTCGCAATGACGAAGGGAGGAACACGGGTGGCGACGGTGATAAACATCAATATAAAGGGAAGGCGCTCCGGGTGACCCCGGAGCGCCTTTGCCATGTAGGTGGAAAACCCCAGACGCTATCTGGGCCGCTCTTCCCCGGCACCGGCATCGACAACAACGTGGCTGCCGTCAACATCGACAATAGACCAAGCATCGTCGCCGCCGAAGGCGTTGGAGATGGCGAAGGAATAAATGTTGGTAGGATCCTGAATGACCAGCACGGCAAGGCCGAAGCTGGAACCGGAAACACCGTAATCTACGAATACACCGGGGGCCAGCGAGCTTGATTCACTGCCGAGCTGAGTGGGGATAAATGATTCTGTGGACTCTCCTACGGCAATACTGGCCACGGCATGGGCATCACTGCATTTGCCATCAGCGGTGGCCCAGGCCCAGGAGGACAGATTGCCGCTGACACCGGTGAGGATGGCGTTAGCGTCAGCCTCAGCGTAAGCACCGTTGGAAGCGAAAGCCTCGCTCTTGGCCGTGACCGCGCCGGAGGCGCCTTCCCGCAGCTTGGCAAAGGAATCAGCCTCGGCTTCACCGTTATCGGAAGCATCAGCCAGAGCGGTAGCGTCAGCGGTGCCGTTGCTGCCTAAAATGATCCAGGCGAAGGCGGTGGCATCAGCGTAGCCAGTGTCAGCGTTAGCCTCAGCATCCGCGTTGGCAGTGCCGGAAGATTCCCAGCCGATGAAAGAACTTGTGTAGGAATGCGCCGAGCCGCTATTAGAGGTACTGGAGCTGGCAGCGTTGGCAGTACCGGAGCTGGTTTCACCCACCAGCGCGCCGGCACGAGCCCAGGCGCCGTTTTCAGAGTCAGTCTCGGTCACCCAGTCATCACTGGTGCCTGTGGAAGCGTTGGCCGAAGCGCTGCCGGGGCCGCTGGGCGCGCCTGCCAGTACGCCGAGGGTCAGCACGAAAGTTGCCGCCAGGGCAGCCATCAATGAAAGAACCAGAGACAGGCTTTTCCTTTTCATACATTTTTCCTCTCAATTTAAGGTACGTTTAAGCATAAAGCCCGGCCAAACGATTGTCAATAGGTTTCAGGAATAAAAAAGGCCCCCGGTCAAAACCTGGGGGCCTTTTTCAAGATGGGTTTAGGTTAGTATTTTATTTTCGTTCGTCTATATCTACGCCAACAAATACACTCTGGCCGTAAACTTTGGCCAAAACTTCCGTATCCAAGTCAACGGAATTGGACACGGCGATAGCGTAAATATTCGTCGGGTCCAGCACCGCTACGATAGCGATACCGTAATTGCCGCCCTGGACATCATAATCGAAATACACACCGGGAGACAGCGCATAGTTATAAACGATGCCATTGGTCATATCAAGACCGGGGTATTTTATCTCCGCGCGGCCATCCGCCCAGGCGTCCTCACCTGATGAAGTGACCCAGGTCCAGGCGGTAAGGTTACCGCTGAGTTCCGACAGCGTGATCTCAGCATCAGTGTAGGCATAAGCTCCATTGGAAGCAAAGGAGTTGCCGATGGATGTAAGATTGCCGGAGGCCCCGTGTTCAAGATAAGCGGAATTATCTGACTGGGCGTCGGATCCGACGCCGGTGGCAACGGCATTCGATTCTACGAAAGTGGTGCCCGAACTGCCGGAGCGGATCTGAGAATTAGCATTGGCGTATGCGTGAGTGTCATCTCCGATAGCGCTCGCGTCAGCATCGGCTAAGGCGGTACCCGCGCTATTCTCCAAAACGTACGCGGAGGTGCTGGCTTGCGCTGAACCGTCGCCAGTCGTTACGGCATGGGATTTAGCAGTAGCAGTGCCGGAACTACTGTCTGGAAGAACTGTACCGGGCGGAGGATCGGTGGCACCGACTCCAACCCGGGCACCGATCTGAGCTCCCCCATCATTGTCCCAGATGGATTCCGCATCACCGGTAGTAACAGTGGAGTCAGCCGTTATATCACCCGGGACTAAAATAACAGCCAACACACCGGTACTCATAGCTAAAGCCGACAGCAACGCGACAACAACGGCCACGATGGTTATGATCGGTTTCTTCATCAGTAACATTACCTTTCTGTGTAATTCAGTTTCATAGAATAGGCAACAAAGCAATAAAAGTCAATAGGTCAGGATAAAATAAAAGCCGCCGGTGAATCACCGGCGGCTTTGAGATACGACCAGTCAGGTTTAACCGATACCGAAACCAGGAACATCATATTCATCAAGGATACCCTGCCCGACCATGGCATCAACCAGAATCTCATCGCCGTTGATAACGGCGATTGCCGCGGCGTCGCCGCCGAGACCGTAGGTAAAGGTCAGCGTGGTGGCTTTATTCAGGGATTCAACATAGACAATAGCAAAAGCGAATCCTTCGGCGCCGCCAGCTACATCAACAAATACCCCCGGTTGATAGACGGAGACAGCCGGGCTGAAACTGATGTCCCCGTAAAAAAATTCCGCCTCCGAACTGTCGGTTCCGATGCCCGAAAGCCCGAGGGATTCCCCTCCGCCATCAGCCATGGCAAAACCGTGGGTATTGAATTCACCACTCATCCCTTCCGGCAAGATGCCGACGACGGAAATAACCCCAGCCCGGCTGTTATTATCAGCGGTGGACCAGCTGTTGGCCGAGGCGATATTGCCCGGTCCGTAATTTCCGACAAGCGCCTGGGTGATGGAGCCGGCCCAACTTCCATTATTAGCCACAGCGGAGGCTTCCGCGTAAGCGCTGCCTTCTCCTTCCATAATACCCGCCATGACCATGTTGCCGGCGCTGCTGTTATTGGTAGCGGTGGCATCAGCTACAGCGGTGGCCGTTCCGGCGGCGGTAGAATGAAAGCCGTTCACTACCTGGGGCAGCGAGTCAGGTACGAACATATCACCAGCGCCGTTAATTATGGCGGTGGTATAGTTTCCGGCTTGACTGTTACCCGTTGCCGTGGCGGTACTGGTGGCGGTAGCGGTCCCGGTAGCGTAATTGGTGATTATCGCTTCTGTCTCATTACCGGAATAGCTGTTGTCAATGGCCACGGCGCTACTGACGGCGGTGGCTGTCCCGGTGCTGTTATAGTCAATATCAGCGTAAGCCTCGTCATCGGCGCGGCTGTTACCGATGGCCTTCGCAGTGGTGATGGCGAAGGCTTGGCCGCTGGAGGAGTCAGTCTCGCTGGTTGAGAAAGTGAAGGTGGGTGGCGGTGAAGTCTGCCAGGGATTACCGATTTTGGCTTGCGCATAGGCATCGGCACTGCCGGATTCATCATGAATAGCTACTTTAGTGTCGGGAGTGGTGACTTTTGCGGCAGCCTCCGCATACCCGTCGGTATACACGTCGGCCAGTACCGCGGTCCCCACGCTCAGTAAACCAAAAAGGATCACAACGATGGCGGCGGACAAAACTGAATGACGTTTCATCATGAATCTACTCCTAAGCATTGATGGTTCGTTTCATTACCGGACAATATTTTATGCTCATTACTGGAAGAATACAATAGATTAAATGTACCGAACCCGATAACAACCGAAATTGTATTGACATCCCCGCATATAGTCCACTACTATTCAGTTTGAATTCAAAGAAAGTATGACAGAAAGGAGAAAACAGGTGAAAAACAGAGTGTTCTCAGTATGCGCCGTGACAGCGATACTGACTGCCTTGTTCAGCGCCGGAGCCACGGTTCACGCCAATGGGATCGAGGGCGATGTGGCGGGGGCTATAGCCATAGCGAAAGAAGGTCAATCCGTGGCCAGAGCTGACGCGGAGGGCGATGTCTACGCCGAAGCTATAGCTATCATGGGCGGACTTGTGGAGGACTGCGTCAGAGGCGATCAATCTAAGGCTATAGTCAAGGCAAACGCCTACGCCGAAGCCGGCAATGGCGGCTGGGCTGAAGTATATATCGGATACTGGAATTTCGGTTATGACCCCAATAGTTATGCCATCCCGAACGGCACAATTGGAGGTTACTATTTTACCGGTAACGGACCTTATATCGACAGTTCGTCCAGCGGTACCGTGGACATAAATGGCAATGCCTCCGCCTTCGGCGGCGACGCTTTCGCCAGGGTGGAAGTTGAGAACGCGGACATCGTGTCTGAGTCTTCCGGCTCCATTTCCATCAACGCTACCGCCGCGGCGGAAGGCGACCATGCCAAAGCCTACATCGAATTGGAAGACGCCAATATCTCCCGGAATTCGTCCGGCAGCATTGAAATAGACGCCACCTCCACGGCCACCGGCGCTTATTCCTATGCCAATATTACCGAGGTGGAGATCTGGTTGGATGACGGCGCTTCCGGCAATATCTACGCCGATATCAGGGCCACCGCCACCAACGGCGGCCGCTCTTACAACGATATCGACGCCGGCATCTCCGGCGGTAACGGAAACTACTATATTTACTCCATCGCCAACAGCGACGGCGCGGGTAGTTATGCTGACAGCGATATCAATCTCTATTCCTACGAAGTCCCGGTTGGGGTTTATTTCGACGTGGACGCCGACGGTAACGCGATGGCCATCGCGCTGCTGATCTCCGACGGCACTAATGTCTGGGCGATTGCCTATACCGATGCCTGGGGCGGCGGCGGAGCCGCGGCCACGATCAACGGCGGCGACCTGGGCCCGGCGGTCGATGCCGAAGTCGGGGTTGTTCCAGACGTTTAGAGTCCACGGAACGCAAATAATCAGAAGCGCCGGAAGGGAATATCCCTTCCGGCGCTTTTCTATTCATACCTATTGACAATCAGTTCCGCCGGTCTGATAATAATATCTCATCAAACCAAGCATAAGGAGATCAGGATGAAACGAAAAATATTATCAGGACTGGCGATCACAGCCATGTTGACCGCGATGCTGGGCGCCAGCGGCCTGGTGTACGCCGACAGCCACGCCGACGCCACAGCCACAGCCGATTCCCAGGGGGCTGGCACATGGGTCTTCGCCTGCCACGATGCCTACGCTGAAGCTTCCGCGAAAACGGAAACCCAATCATCCGCCAACGTCGATGAAGGTTATACCTACACCGGCACCAACGCTTCCTACGCCTATGCCGAAGCCACTTCCAAGAATGGCGGCAACGCCCACGCAGATGTATCTGTTTACGTAGGCGACATGCCTTATGAGGGTGAGATCTATGGCTATGCTGTTTCCAATGCCGAAGGATCAGGCAGCCATGCAACCAGCAATGTAGATATCCATTATGTTATTCCAGCCGGCGCCTGGGTTGATATCGACGCCAATAGTGACGCCTATGCCATCGCGCTGCTTCTGTCCGATGGTTCCACTGTTTGGGGATTCGCACTCACAGACGCCAGAAACGGCGAGAGTGCCCTGGCAAATGTTCAATCAGGCAAGGGTATGCTTGTTGAGGCTATAATCGGTGCCGATCTGGAGACTTAGTCTGTCAGAACCAAATCAAAAGGGGAGCGATTTTCGCTCCCCTTTTTTCTAATTACGGGGGGCTGCAATCTACGCCGTTACATGGGGAGGCAAGTTGTTTTAGAAGATTAGAGCCGGCATCCTTCAGAATGTCAGCAGCGCTTTGTTTTGACCTATTGACAATCATTCCCGCCGGTCTAATAATATCATTTTATTGAATGTGCATTAAGGAGATCAAAATGAAACGAAAAGTATTATCAGGGCTGGCGATCACAGCCATGTTGACCGCGATGCTAGGCGCCAGCGGCCTGGTGTACGCCGACAGCCACGCCGACGCCACAGCCACCGCGAGTTCCGGGGGGGCTGAGACATCGACCTTCGCCTGTCACGATGCCTACGCTGAAGCTTCCGCGAAAACAGAAACCGAATCATCCGCCAGCGTCGATGATGGTTATTCCGAGACCGGCACCAACGCTTCCTACGCCTACGCCGAGGCCACTTCCAAGAATGGCGGCTACGCCCACGCAGATGTTTCCGTATATGTAGGTAACTCTCCTTATGAGGGCGAGATCTATGGCTACGCCGTAGCCAACTCCTCCGGAAGCGAAAGCCACGCTATCAGCAATATAAATATCCAATTTGTGGTACCAGCCGGCGCCTGGATTGATGTTGACTCCAACGGCAACGCTTATGCTATCGCGCTGCTTTTGTCCGATGGTTCCACCGTTTGGGGATTCGCGATCACAGACGCCAGGAACGGGGACGACGCCCTAGCAAGTATCGATGCGGTTAATGGAATTTCCGTTGACGCCTCGGTCGGTGAGGAATTAGAGGGTTAGTCTATCATAACCAAACTAAAAGGGGAGCGAAAATCGCTCCCCTTTTTTTATTCTATAAAATACGGCGATGTATGCAGCGCCAGGATGGCGCCGTTGGTGGTATCCACAAGGTAGACCGTATCACCGGCAACAACATGCGAACCGACGTAGGTGATGTCAGGCTGAGAAACGTCCACCCAGATTGACCAGATATATCCTTGGGCCAGCGCCAGTTCCTGCAAATCCAGGTGCCGCTGGAGAGAATTTCCTTCAGGGAGTCCGGGAACCGCCACTGCCAGCCACGCCAACAATGCTTCCCGGCTGGCAAAATGCCGCGGCGGGTAGAGATCCTCCAGGTCGCTGAGTTGTGATCGAAGCTCGGTGTTCTCATTTTCCGCAGCGGTAAGGCTGGCGTTCAAAGTTGTCACATCATCCCGCAGCGCATCAATGGTACTGGTATTATTCCGCCAGGCGAAGGCCAACAGGCCGGCGCCGACCAAAGCTAATGCCAACGATACGGCTAAAATAATAGTAATGACGGGTGTTTTTGCCGGGACTGTCGTGTCTGTCATTAAATTCTTCCTTCGCGGTGATTATACCGGCGTGCTCTGACCGGGTATTTTACGGCTTTCAGTATAGAGGATGGGGCGGGGAGGGGTAAAGGTGTTGACAAGCTGCCAGCTTTACCTCAACAGATCATACATACCCCCAGTGAGCATAGGCAGTTTTACGTATTTTGTCCGAACCTGAAATCTGACATATAATCATGATACCTAAATTATGAAAGGCGGGTACATGGAAGAGCGCCGGAACAATCTCCAGACATGGATTGCCATCGCGATTGGAGTCGCGATTATCATTGGCGCAGTCGGAAGTTACGCGAGATGGTGGGATCTGGGATATGGTATCGGGTCCTATTCCCTGGCTCACTGGTCAGGCTGGATCAGCGCCGTTTTGATATCCGTCACGGTGCCGTTATTCGTGATCCTCAAACGACGGTCAGGGATACCCTATCTTGTTCTGCTGACATCGCACGTTTTTATCAATCTGGTGGCTTTCGGCCTGCTGACGCTTCACTGGGCGCACCATCTTGGCCGTGAGTTCAGTCCGGACTGGGGCACTGGTCTGACGATGTTCCTGGTAATTTCAGGGATGGTGCTGACCGGCGTGATTCAGCGTTTCCGGCTGGTACCCAAGTCACAGGGCAATATGAGGTTCATCCACCGGGGATTGAGCCTATCATTGATCATTATTTTGCCGATTCACGTGTTGCAGAATACCGGGATGATTTAATTCCTGAGGAGACTCAAAAACAGAGGGCGGGCCAGTGGCCCGCCCTCTGTTTGCTTGAACAGGTAGGTGTTAAGCCTTCTCCCTGGTCAGGTTGGTCAGGAATTCGGCGTTGTTCTTGCTGCGTTTTAGTTTGTCCAGGACGCGCTCCGTCACTTCCGCGAAATTGTTGGAATCGTCGGCGATTATGCCGACCATGCGGCGCAGGAGCTGGACCTGCTTGAAAGAAGCCTCCGGGATGAGCAGTTCCTCGCGGCGGGTGCCGGAGCGGGGGATATCGATGGCCGGGAAGACGCGGCGTTCGGCCAGGCGGCGGTCCAGGTGCAGCTCCATGTTGCCGGTGCCCTTGAACTCCTCATAGATGAGGTCATCCATGCGGGAGCCGGTCTCCACCAGGCAGGTGGCGATGATGGTCAATGAACCGCCTTCCGCGGTGTTGCGGGCGGCGCCGAAGAACTTCTTGGCCGGATGCAGGGCGACGGGATCCAGGCCGCCCGAAAGGGTGCGGCCGGAGGGCGGCATAGCCAGGTTGTAGGCGCGGGTGAGGCGGGTGATGCCGTCCAATAGGATGAAAACGTCCTTGCCGCTTTCCACCATGCGCTTGGCGCGCTCAAGAGCCAGTTCCGCGACACGGGTCTGGTTCTCCACGGCCTCGTCGAAGGTGGCGGCCATGACCTCTCCCTTGACGGAGCGGCGCATGTCCGTGACCTCTTCCGGGCGCTCGCCGATGAGGACGACCATCAGGTGGATATCGTTGTAATTGACTGTGGTGGCGTTGGCGATGTTCTTGAGGAGCATCGTCTTGCCGGCCTTGGGCGGTGAGACGACCATGCCGCGCTGGCCGCGGCCGATGGGGGAAACCAGGTTTATCAGGCGGGTGGAAAGCATGTTGGTGTCGGTTTCCAGGTTTATCAGGCGGTCGGGGAAGGTGGGCGTCAGCGAGCCGAAGTACGGGCGGCGCTTGGCAGCTTCCGGATTCAGGTCGTTGATGGCTTCTACCCGCAGCAGGCTGTAATATTTCTCACCCGGCTTGGCGTGGCGCGACTGGCCGATGACCATATCGCCGGTGCGCAGGCCGAAGCGGCGGACCTGGGACTGGGAGACATAAATATCTGAAGGCGAGGGCAGCAGCGACGCCTGGCGCAGGAAGCCGTAACCGTCTGGCATGATCTCCAGGATGCCGGAGCAGAAGATGTTACCCTGCTGTTCCGTGGAAGCCTGCAAAAGCCGCAGTACGATCTCCTGCTTCTTGGCGCCGGTGACGCCGGTCAGCTTCATGCGCTTAGCCAGATCCAGAAGATCCTCACGGCTCATGGTTTCAAGCGTCGAAAGGCCGAGCGGAGGTGGGGGGGGTGGGGGCGGAGTTGGCGCCTGGACGAACGCGGGAGCAGGTGCGAACGCCTGGGGTTGGGCTTCGGCGATAGGCTCCGATTCAGTGGTGTTGTTGGGATCAATTTCGGTCATTGTAAACTCCTGGGTAAATCCTGATATTGATATTTGGTGTTAAGTGTTCGTAGCCCCGCTCTTGGCCCAATCCTCCGCGAACTGCTCGATGCCTTTGTCCGTCAGGGGGTGCTTCAGCATCTGTTCCAGTATCTTGAAAGGGATAGTGGCGATGTGGGCGCCGGCTTTGGCGGCGGCGATGCAGTGCAGGGGGTGACGGATGCTGGCGGCGATGACTTCTGTCGCGAAGCCATACATATCATATATCTCGATGATGTCTTTGACAACCTGCATGCCGTCATGGCCGATATCGTCAAGGCGGCCGAGGAAAGGGCTGATGTAGGTCACGCCAGCGTGGGCAGCCAGGAGCGCCTGGTTGGCGGAAAAACACAGTGTCATATTGACCTGGATACCGTCCTTGGCCAGTTCCCGGGTAGCCTGGAGGCCCTCGGCGTTGGTGGGCAGCTTAACGATCACATTATCCGGCGCCCAGGCGTAAAAACGCTTGCCATCAGCGACCATGTCGGCCACTGTCTCGGAGACGACTTCCACCGAGATGGGGGCGGCTTCCGGCAGGATGGCAGCGATCTCCCTGACCACGGCTTTATAATCCTTATGGCCGGCGCGAGCGACGAGGGTTGGGTTGGTGGTCACGCCGTGAACGACGCCCATGGCGGCACCTTTTTTAATCTCTTCTATTACGGCAGTATCTAAGAATATGCGCATCGAGAACTCCTAAAGGTTGAATTTCAAATAGATTTAAATCTAAAAGCTTCAAGATTCAAAACAATTTTTGGTTTTAACATTTTATATTTGATATTGTTTGGAACTTGAAATATCGGCGCTTGGGATTTATTACGTCGCCAACGGTAGCGCGGCTTGTGCGCCTTCCCTGAGCACCCCCATCGCGGCTCCGATAAAATCCCTGAAGAGGGGCTGCGGTTTGCCGGGGCGGGAGGTGAATTCCGGGTGGAACTGGCAGGCCACCATCCACGGGTGATCCTTGAGTTCGCAGATCTCCACCAGCTTGCGATCCGGCGACAGGCCGGAGAAGGTCATGCCCGCCGCTTCGTACTGCTCCCAGTAGTTGTTGTTGAACTCGAAGCGGTGGCGGTGGCGTTCGTAAATCAAGGCCTGCCCGTAGGCTGCCTCGGCCAGGGTGCCGGGTTTAAGCTGGCAGGGCCAGTTGCCCAATCTCATGGTGCCGCCCTTGCCGCAGATGTCTTTCTGCTCGGGCATGATATCGATGACCGGGTGGGCGGTGCCGGCGTCGAACTCCGTGGAGTTGGCGCGGGCGGCGGCGATGACGTTCCGGCCGTACTCGATGACCATGATCTGAAGGCCCAGGCACAGGCCGAAATATGGGATCTTGTGAATGCGGGCGTACTCCGCGGCCTTGATCATGCCTTCGATGCCGCGGTCGCCGAAGCCGCCGGGTACGATGATGCCCTGGGCGTGATCCAGCAGCCGTTCGCCGCCCGGTTTTTCCAGGTCTTCCGATTGAACCCAGTCTATCTGTACCTTACGGCCATGATGCATGGCGGCATGGGCCAGCGCCTCACGCACCGAGTAATAAGCGTCCCGTAATTCAACGTATTTGCCGACCAGGGCGATGCGCACCGGGTCGCAGGCGCCTTTGAGGCAGTCTATCATCTCACGCCAGGCGTCGAGCTGTGCAGGTCCGGCGGGCAGGGAAAGGCGCCGCACCAGGAAATCACCCAGACCTTCGGACTCAAGCACGAGCGGTACTTCGTAGATAGTTTCCACGGTGGGAGCAAAGATGACGGCTTCACGGTCAACGTCGCAGAAGAGCGATATCTTGTCCCGGATGCCCTCGGAGATGGGCACATCGGAGCGGCAGACGATGACGTCCGGCTGGATACCGATGCGCCGGAGCTCGTTGACGCTGTGTTGCGTCGGCTTGGTCTTGAGTTCCTGGGTGGGTCCGATATAAGGTAAAAGGGTCACATGTATATAAAGCACGTTGTCTCGGCCGACGTCCTTGCGCATCTGGCGGATGGCTTCAAGGAAGGGCTGGCCCTCGATATCGCCGACGGTGCCGCCGACCTCGATAAGCACCACGTCGGCGCCGGATTTATCCGCCAGCTTGTGGAAGCGGGCTTTGATCTCACCGGTCAGGTGGGGCACTACCTGGATGGTGCCGCCCAGGTAATCGCCGCGGCGCTCCTTGGCGATGACGGCGGAATAAACCTGGCCGGAGGTAACGTTGGACTCAGCGGAGAGGTCGATATCGATGAATCGTTCGTAGTTGCCCAGATCCAGATCGGTCTCGGCGCCGTCCTGGGTGACGAATACCTCACCGTGCTGGTAGGGGGACATGGTGCCGGGATCTACGTTCAGATAGGGGTCCAGTTTCTGCACCGAGACACGAACGCCGCGGCTTTTGAGAACGGTGCCGATGCTGGCGACGGTAATACCCTTGCCTACGGAACTTACCACGCCGCCGGTTACGAAAATATACTTAGCCATTTAACTGCATATCGAACGTCCTGAAGAAGTAATTGTGATGTTCATCGGGAAACGGACTTGTTGGGGAAATTTCTTAAGCCCGTAGCTTATTATAGGTGCGGGTACGAGGGTTGTCAACAATAGAAATTGCTTTCAGTGGGCAGTTTTTAGTTATCAGTTGGGGGAGGAGGGACGAATACTATCAATATTACCAATACTGCCAAATCAAATTTCCAATGGGGGGGGTGGGGATAGGAGCGGGTTAGCATCGTGCCAGGGTTCTTATCAGATTGCCACAGTGCCTTTGGCGCTTCGCAATGACATGGGATGGCGGCGGTGGGTGGGGCACACGGACAGGTAACACCTCAATCCGGGAGATGTTATGATAACATTGATTTCTAACAGGAGCACCCGAAATGACCCGTAGTAGTGAAGATGCCGAGGACCTTTCGGCGTTCGAGGAAAGGGCTGGCGAACCGCTGGTCAGCTATGAAGAGATGGTTCGGCGACTCAAGGTGGATAAAAATGAAGCAGCGGGCAGCTAATGCCACCCGCTGCTTCGAGTATTCTTACTCTGGTTTGGTTTCAGCTTTGGCCTTCGCCGGTTTTCGCCCTTTGCGGTGGCCATCCGAAGAGGGTTTTTCTTCGCTCTTGTCTTTGAAGATCAGTTCTTCGGCCTCCATGTCCACGACAACGGTGGAGCCTTCCTTGAAGTCCCCTTTCAGGATGCGGGTGGCCAGGGGGTTTTCCACGTATTTTTCTATGGCGCGGCGGAGGGGGCGGGCGCCGTAGACGGGATCGTAGCCGACCTTGGCCAGCCAGCCCTTGGCGGCTTCGGTGATCTCCAGGGCGATCTCCATCTTTTCCAGCCGCTCTTCGACATCTTTAGCCATGAGATCCACGATGTGGCGGAGCTGCGATTCACCCAGTTCGTGGAAGACGATGATCTCATCGATGCGGTTCAGGAATTCCGGCCGAAACTGCTTGCGCACTTCTCCCAGCACCTTCTCCCGCATCTTCTCGTAGCCTTCCCGGCCGTCGCCACCGCCGGTGACGAAGCCCAGGCGGGACTCACGGCGGATGGTCTCCACGCCGGCGTTGCTGGTCATGATGACCACGGTATTCTTGAAATCCACGGTGCGGCCGTGGCCGTCGGTCAGGCGGCCGTCGTCGAGAAGCTGCAAGAGCACGTTGAAGACCTCCGGATGAGCCTTCTCCACCTCATCCAGCAGGATGACCCGGTATGGGCGCTTCCTGACCGCTTCGGTAAGCTGGCCGCCTTCCTCGAAGCCGATATAGCCGGGGGGCGCGCCGATCATGCGGGACACGGTGTGGCGTTCCTGGTATTCCGACATGTCGATGCGGACCATGGCCGTCTCATCGCCGAAAAGAAACCAGGCCAGCGAACGGGCCAGTTCCGTCTTGCCGACGCCGGTGGGTCCTAGGAAGAGAAAACTGCCGATGGGGCGCCGCGGGTCTTTGAGACCGGCGCGGGAGCGACGGATGGCCTCAGCCACGGCGATGACGGCCTCATCCTGATCGACAAATCGCTCGTGGATGCGATCTTCCATGTGCACCAGCTTCTGAGCTTCCGCCTCAAGCATCTGGCTGATCGGGATGCCGGTCCAGTTGGCGATAAGCTGGGCGATATGCTCCTCGGTTACCTCACCGGATATTTTCTCTTTGGTCACCCAGGCTTCACGTTCCTTGTCATGCTCCGCCTGAACGCGCAACCGCTCACTCTTGAGTTCCGCCGAAGCGGCGTATTCGTTGCGCTGGGAGGCGGCTTCTTCCTCAGACTCCAGCTGCTGCAGGCGCTGCTCAAGTTCCCGGATTTTCGGCGGGGCGCTTTCCGAATCCAGGCGCAGCTTGGAAGCGGCTTCGTCGATAAGATCGATGGACTTGTCCGGCAGGTGGCGGTCGGCGATATAGCGCTGGGACAGCCGCACCGCGGCCTCCAGGGCCTCATCGGTGATCTTGATCTTGTGATGGGCTTCATAACGGGGACGCAGGCCTTTCATAATCTCGATGGCATCCTCGATACTGGGCTCATCAACGAACACCGGCTGTAACCGCCGTTCCAGGGCCTTGTCTTTCTCGATATACTTGCGGTAATCGTCGGAGGTGGTGGCGCCGATGACCTGCATCTCGCCGCGGGCCAGCGACGGCTTGAGCATGTTGGAGGCGTCGATTGCGCCTTCGGCGGCGCCGGCGCCGACTAACGTGTGGATCTCGTCGATGAAGAGCACGACCTCGCCGGCGGAGGTGCGGACCTCGTCCATGACCGCCTTCAGTCTCTCTTCGAATTCGCCGCGGAACTTGGCGCCGGCCAGCAGTGAACCCATGTCCAGGGCCATGACGCGGCGGCCTTTGAGTGACGAGGGGACGTCGCCGTTGACGATCTTCTGGGCAACGCCCTCGGCGATAGCCGTCTTGCCGACGCCGGCCTCACCAACGATGACGGGGTTGTTCTTGGTGCGGCGGGTGATGATCTGCATGACGCGCCGGATCTCCATTTCCCGGCCGATGACGGGATCCAGTTTGCCCTGTTCCGCCAGTTCGTTCAAATCACGGGAGTATTTTTCCAGCGAGCGGTATTTGCTCTCGGCGCGGGAATCTGTGACGCGGTGACTGCCGCGGATCTTCTGCAGAGCGAGGTAAACCTTCTCTTTATCGATGCCGAAGCTCTTCAGGATGGCGGAGGACAGCCCTTTTGTCTCGGCGGCAATGGCGATGAAGATATGCTCCGTGCCGATGAACTCGTCCTTCAGGCGCGAAGCTTCCTGGGAGGCCTCCTGCCCCACCTGCATGATGCGGGGGGTGGGGTAGATTTGCTGCGGGTCGTACCCCAGTTTCGGTATCTTGGTCAAAGCGGCGTCCAATTCCGTCTTGATGGCGCCGGCGTCAGCGCCGAGTTCCTTGACAATATCCCCGACCAGGCCTTTGTCCTGGGTCAGCAGCGCCATCAACAGGTGCTCAACATCCCACTGGTTGTGCTGGTACTGGCGTACCAGCGCCTGGGATGAGGCTACGGCTTCCTGGGCCTGCTCGGTAAATTTCTCTTGTTTCACGTTTATATTCCTTTCAAAGGGTAGTGCGTTCAGGGCCGACCAAACCGGCTAGGATTTGTCCCGACTCCTTTGAAGCCGCAGAACTTCGGAGCGTAAACGTTCGTTCTCATGGGCCATCTCGGCCATCTTCTCCAGCATATTGTTGATGACTTCAACGCCGGCCATGTTAACGCCAAGATCATCCATAAGGCTCCTGACGCGCCTCAGGGTTTCAAGGTCGCTCTCCGAATAAAGCCGGATGTTACCCGGCGACCTTTGCGGCTTCACCAGGCCGGAACGTTCGTAGTAGCGCAGCGTATGGGTCTTGACGCCGATGAGTTCGGCGGCAACGTGGATCACGTAGCGGGGGCGGGTTCTGTCTTCATTCATAACAACCTCCTCGGAAAAATCCTAAGCACTAAGCACTAAATCCTAAATAAGCCCAAAACCCCAAAATATAAAGTTCAAAAGAGCTGTCGTGTTTGGAATTTAAATATTCGATCATTTGAATTTGTTTAGCTTTTAGATATTCGGATTTGGGATTTCCGGCCGGCTGGTCGGCCGGAGTTTGGCCAGTTCAGCGAACAGCTCTTTTTCTTTTTCCGTCAGATTGGACGGCAGTACCACGTTCACCCGGGCGATGAGATCCCCGTGGCCGGTTTTACCCAGGTGGGGCATGCCCTGGCCGGTGAGCTTGAAAGTGCGGCCGTTCTGCGTTTCCGGGGGGATTTTCAGCGCCAGTTTCGAACCCTTGATGGTAGGCACCGTCGCCTCGCCTCCCAGGGCGGCTACGGTCAGTGGTACATCGATGGTTATGTAAAGGTCGTCGCCCTTTCGCTCATAGCGGGCGTGAGGCAGCACCCGGACCACCAGGTATAAATCTCCCCGCGGCCCGCCGCCGCTCCCCTCCCCGCCTTTGCCTGCCAGGCGCACACGGGAGCCAGTGGTCACCCCGGCCGGTATCTTGACCTCCAGCGTCTCCGGCTTGGCAGCCTGCATGGTCAGTTTCCGGCTGGTGCCATGGTAGGCTTCTTCCAGGCTGACCTCAGTCTCATAATCGACGTCCTGCCCCCGGTGCGACCGCCGCCGCCCGCCGCCGCGGAGGATCTGATCGAAGATGCCGCCGATATCCTCTCCGGCAAAACCACCGCCCGCCTGCTGGAAATCATAGGCGCCGCCGAAGGGGCCGCCGCCGAAACCGCCGCCATGTTGCTGGTAGGCGCCGCCCCCAGCCTTCTCGAAAGCCTCGGCGTGCTGCCAGTTCTCACCGTATTTGTCGTACTTGGCGCGCTTTTCTTTATCCGACAGGACCTCGTTAGCCTCGTTGATCTCTTTGAATTTGGCTTCAGAAGCCTTGTCGCCGGGATTGACGTCAGGGTGATATTTGCGCGCCAGCTTGCGGAAGGCCTTTTTGACCTCCTCCTGGGTGGCGCCGCGAGCGATGCCGAGTATCGCGTAGTAATCTTTAGTTGCCATTTGAATCTCTTTTCAAATTGGAAAGATAGTTCATTATATCATCCGATCAGCTTTTCTGTCGATTCTGGCGCATGTTTCTTAACGTTTCCGTGTCATGTTTGCTGGTTTGAGCAATACTCACATTTTCATTGTAGCCAACTTAGCGGCGAGCTCCAAAAGTCGTTGGGAGACAATCGATTTAGAGAAGGTGAAGTGACCGGGATATAGATATTGTGCGATCACAATGGGTGGGTATTTTCATGGCTATACGACGTCGGCGGGTGTTCTGTAGGGGCTATAATGTCTAGGTTGCGATTTTGAACCTCTGGTATTTGGTCATTGGAATTTGTTTAGAGTTTCGATATTCGGATTTCGAATTTGGGAGGGGTGGTGGAGTGGCTGGGACCAATTGCGCCCCTTTGTCCGAGATGTTATCATTGCGGCATCACCCGCAAGGAGAATTCCATCAAACAAGACGCTTATTCCGCCGCCGGCGTCAGCATCGATACCGCCGCTGCCGCCAAGGAACAGATCATCAAGCTGGCGAAAGCCACTTTCACTCCCGGGGTGCTGGGGGGGCCCGGCTTCTTCGGCGGCATGTTCGAGCTCCCGGGCGGGTTCGTTAAGCCGGTGCTGGTCTCCAGTTGCGACGGCGTGGGCACCAAGCTCAAGATCGCCTCGGTCCTGGGCAAGCACGATACGGTGGGTATCGACATCGTCAATCACAGTATCGACGATATTCTGACCTGCGGCGCCGCGCCGCTGTTCTTCCTGGACTACATCGCCATGGGCAAACTGGACGCGGCGCTGGTGGCCGATATTGTCCAAGGCCTGTCCACGGCGTGTCAAGAGGTCGGCTGCGCCCTCATCGGCGGCGAGACTGCCGAGATGCCGGGGCTTTACCACGGCAAGGATTATGACCTGGCCGGGTTCATTGTCGGCATCGTCGAGAAAGACCGGATTGTCAATGGGTTGTCCATCAAGCCGGGGGACGCGGTGCTGGGGTTGCCGTCATCCGGTCTGCATACCAACGGCTATTCCCTGGCCCGCAAGGTTCTCGGCGAGACCCAGGAGGCCCTGTCCAAGGTCTATCCCGAATTCGACCGCTCCATCGGCGAGGTGCTGCTGGCGCCGCATGTCTCTTACTTCAAAACGCTGCAACCGGTGCTCCGTGATGTCAAGGGTTTGGCCCACATCACCGGGGGCGGTTTCACCGATAACATCCCCCGCACCCTGCCACCGGGCACCGCCGTCCGTATCAAAACCGGTTCCTGGACAGTGCTGTCGGTCTTCGACCTTATCCAGGAAATGGGCAACATCGAACCGGCAGAGATGTACCGGGTTTTCAATATGGGCATCGGCATGACAGTATTCGCCGACCCCTCGAAAGTCACTGCACTACTCGAAGCCTTGCCGGACGCCAAGATCATCGGTGAAGTAATCACCGATACGGGCAAAGGCCGGGTCATCATCGATTGACACTATGTCGATAACTATCGACGCCTATTAACACTCGGGAGGATTACAATGCGAGCCATCCTAAGCGTTTCCGACAAGACCGGGTTGACCGGTTTCGCCCACGAGATAGCCGGACTGGGCTGGGAGATATTCTCCACCGGCGGCACTAAAAAGAGCCTGGCTGAGGCCGGAGTGCCGGTGCACGGCATCTCCGACATCACCGGGTTCCCGGAAATCCTTGACGGCCGGGTCAAGACGCTGCATCCCGCCGTTCACAGCGGCCTGCTGGCGCGGCGCGACAAGCCGGAGCACATGGAAGAACTCAAGAAGCAGGGGCTGGGCACCATCGACATGGTGGTGGTCAACCTCTACCCGTTTGTCCAGACGGTGTTTAAGGGTAACGTCACGCTGGAGGACGCCCTAGAGAACATCGACATCGGCGGCCCGACCATGATCCGGGCTTCCGCCAAGAATTTCCCGGGCGTCATCATCGTCACCGACCCAGCGGATTACGCCATGGTCGTCGAAAAACTCAAAAGCGGCGGCTTATCGCTCGACGACCGCAAGATGCTGGCCCAGAAGGCCTTTCAGCATACTGCCATGTACGATACCGCCATTTCGCAGTACCTGTGGCAAGGCAATGACGGCTTCCCGGAGAACATGACCATCGCCCTCAAAAAACGTTTCGACCTGCGCTACGGAGAGAATCCCCACCAGCCCGCCGCCTTCTACTCCGAGCAGCGCGTCGGCGCCGGCGCCAATACCGGCATCACATGGGCGGAACAGATCTGGGGCAAGGAGCTTTCCTACAACAACATCCTGGATGCCGACGCCGCCTGGAGCGCCGCCACCGACTACGCCGCGCCGACGGTGTCCATAGTCAAGCACACCAACCCCTGCGGCCTGGCCAGTTTCGATGACGTGGCGGAAGCTTACCGCCGCGCCTTTGCCGGCGACCCGGTATCGGCCTACGGCGGCATCGTGGCCGTCAACAGGACGCTGACGGCAGAGATGGCCGAGGCCATGCGCGGCACCTTTTACGAGATTTCCATCGCCCCCGATTACGAAGAAGCAGCCCTGGAGATACTTAAAAAGCGCAAGGATCTGCGCATCCTCAAGGCCAAACTCCCGGTACCTGAGGCGCAGGCGCCGCTGGTGTACCGGCGTGTCAAGGGTGGACTCTTGGTGCAGGTTGCCGACGCCCTGCCCGAGGATGCTGTCACCCTGAAAACGGTCACCCATCGCGCCCCGACCGACGACGAAGTGGCCGATCTGCTCTTCGCTTGGCGGTCGATTAAACACATCAAGTCCAACGCCATCGTCTTGGTGAAAGACCGGATGATACTGGGCATGGGCGCCGGGCAACCCAACCGGGTGACCAGCGTGGACATAGCCGTCAAACGGGCGGGCGAAAAATCGAAGGGCAGCGTCATGGCCTCCGACGCCATGTTCCCGTTCAACGACAGCGTGATGCAGGCCGCGGCGGCAGGCGTCACCGCCATTATCCAGCCGGGCGGATCCATCCGGGACGATGATTCCGTCAAGGCCGCCGATGAGGCCGGGATCGCCATGGTATTTACGGGGACGAGACACTTCCTGCATTAAAAATACGAAATCCGAATATCGAAATACGAAATAAATTCGAATGAACGAATACCAAAACGATGGTCGAGTCGAACGCAGGGGCAAGTTTGCTCCGTCCGAGGCTGTGCTGCGCGGGGATTCGGCGGACGTCTATTTTCATCGCACCATCGAGATACTGGAAAAAGAGGGCCTCGATCCCATAGCGGTGATGGAGGTCTTTCCCAACGGTTCCGGAGTTCTCTGTGGCATCGATGAAGCCCTTGCTCTGCTCGACAAGGTGCTACCCCTGGACAACCGCGAGGTTTGGGCGCTGAACGAGGGCGACGCCGTGACATCCAAAGAGGTTGTCCTGCGCATTAAAGCCCCCTATCGGAGTTACGGCCTGTACGAGACCGCCCTCTGCGGCATTATGGCTTCCGCCACCGGCTGGGCTACCGCCGCGCGGGAATGCGCCGGGGCGGCGGGTGACATCCCCTGCGTCAGCTTTGGGGCGCGGCATGTCCACCCCTTTGTTTCCGGCCGGATGGATTACGCCGCGGTGAGCGGCGGCTGTAAAGGATGTTCCAGCGTCGAGGGCGCGAAATTGGCCGGCATCGAGCCATCCGGCACCATGCCTCACGCCCTCATCATCGTCATGGGCGATACGGTCAAGGCCACGCTGGCTTTCAACAGGCACATCGACTCGGGTGTGGCCAGGGTATCTCTCGTCGATACCTTCAAAGACGAGGCGGAAGAGAGCCTGCGGGTGGCCGCAGCCCTGGGTGAAACGCTTAAAGCCGTGCGGCTGGACACCCCGGTCGAACGCGGCCGCGTGACCGCGGAACTGGTGAAAGAGGTCCGCGCCCGGCTTGACCAGGCTGGACACGGTCACGTGGGCGTCTTTGTCAGCGGCGGCCTGACCCCGGAACGCATCAGGTATTTCATCGACAAAGGGGCGCCGGTGGCCGGCTTCGGCATCGGCAGCTATATCTCCGGGGCAAGGCCTATCGACTACACCGCCGATATCCATGAGGTGAACGGGGTGGCGGTGGCGAAGCGGGGACGGATACCGGGGATCACCGAAAACCCGCGACTAAAACGAGTGATGTAGCCTAGCCAAGGCTTTCTTCCAGTATCTCCACCGACCCTTTTACGAATCCGGGGCATATCTGTTTAAAATATCCTTCGGCTCTGGCGCGCGCCAGTCCCACCGGGGTGCTGATGTCACAGCCTAACAGGGCGTTGCATTCGGTCGAATTGAATCGTTCGACGAATCTCCGATTGAACTCCCCGATCCGGACATAGACCGCCTCGATACCCTCTCTGCCTTCCAGCGGTTCCGCCAAACCCAGGACGATACACGCACCGCTCACAGCGCCGCAGGTTTTGCCGCCCCGCCCCATGCCCCCGCCAAAACCCCGCGCCAGCCGCATAGCTGAAGCGACATCCAGACCAAGATCCTCGCAAAACGCGGTTACGACCGCCTGGGCACAA
This sequence comes from Dehalogenimonas sp. THU2, assembly GCF_039749495.1. Classification (NCBI taxonomy): domain Bacteria; kingdom Bacillati; phylum Chloroflexota; class Dehalococcoidia; order Dehalococcoidales; family Dehalococcoidaceae; genus Dehalogenimonas; species Dehalogenimonas sp. THU2. The sequence goes on from NZ_JBDLLU010000013.1 coordinate 23,539, forward strand.
TTCATTTTAGATTCCGCCATGACGGAATAAGCTGTTTCGGCGCGGTTCATTTCTCCTCCTGTATCAATTGCCATAATTTATGCTGCCCCCGTTCGTAGGCTTCCCGCAACCACCCCTTGACATCATCGTCGAATCGGACGCCGCCTCGATGACGAGATTCCAGATGCAATATCCCCTAGCTTAACATTACGTTCAGCTCTGGTAACAACTCCTTTAATTCTTGCCTGCCGGGTAGTGTCCGTTTTTGCCCCCTCAATCCAGCGGATATACATATTACGCGCACTGACCGGGAACCTGGCGAAGTTTTCCAAAGCGATCTTCTCGGTTTCCAACGCCTTTCGAAGATCTTCCGGGGTGCTCAAGGTCTCCAAGTTGGTGTAAGCCTGGGACCAATTCCCATCTTTTTTAGCGGCGTCGACCGCAGCCAGTCCAGAGGGAGCCATTTTACCGGCTTTGATCAGCTCCTCAGCTATGAGCCTGTTTCGTTTTGACCAGATGCTGTTGGTTTTCCGGGGGGAGTACCGAAGCATGAAACGATCATCATCGATAGTCTCAAGTTTACCATCGATCCACCCATAGGCGATGGCCTCAGGCAATGCCTCTCTGTATCGGAGACCTTTTTGTAAACTGGCCACTTTATAGTGAACTACCCACGCTTCTTTTTCAGTACCGTTGTGAGTAGAAAACCAGTTTCGCCATTCATCAGCGTTTTTAAATTCCAGCGGTTCTCTTTCCGGCACGGGTCTATTATATCGGATTTGTCGAGAGTAATGGCAGATGGGTACTGTTCGGTTGTGGTGGAGACTTTATTTTGGGCGGTGGCTAAAAGACTTAGTTACGAAAATATCATACCGCAATCTTTACACTGATAACGCTTTCCATTGAATATTTTTTCGATGTTCTTACTTTTGCATTGCGGGCATTTTTCTAACGCTTCGTATTTTGCCCGTTGAATCCTTTCCCAATCCGATGGCGAGCCTTGTATCATTTCCCAATCAGAACAACTTATAGAAGTCGTATCGCAACCATAAACACAGTTAGTATTGTATCTCAAGCAACTCAAGCATACATTAACCTTTGCTTTTTCGGGCTTCTTTTTACCAAACCATAAAAATCCCATGCGTGAATTATACCCGCTAAAATAATTATTGACAACGTAGCCACCTTCGTTTTAGTATATAGACTTAACAAGGGTAATAAAGGACGGTCAATTATGGCTATACCTAGAAAGAAACCCATAATCAAACGTTGCAAACGATGCGGACACGTTTGGATGGCAAGAGTTACACAACCCGTTGTTTGCCCCGCTTGCTCTAGCCCTTATTGGAATAAGCCAAGGCAAAAGAAGTAATGACGGACAAAGTAATCTATCAGGTGTAAGGCTACGGCCACCGCCGGAAAGTGAGCAAGTACGTGTTAACCGATTTCGGGTGTAAGTACTGCGAGTCAACGAACGTCGTTAAATATGGGACGGTCAACGACGTTCAATATTGGTGGTGTAAAAAGTGCGAGCGGAAGTTTGCGGATAACAATGCCTTGCCCAATATGCGAAAACCGCAAACCGAAATAGCATCGGCTTTAAGTGCTTTTTATTCCGGCATGAGCATCGACGAAGCGAGAATCCACCTAAGACAAGAATACGGGGATACACCTAGTGATTCTACGGTCTATGAGTGGATTCAACGCTTTAGTGACGAAGCCAGTACCAAACTACGGGGATTAAAACCTAAAGTCGGGGATGTTTGGGTAGCCGATGAAACGGTTCTGGATTTAGACGGGCATAAGATATGGTTCTGGGACTTGATAGACGCCAAAACTAGGTTCCTACTCGCATCACACCTATCATACAGGCGGTCAACGGGTGATGCTCAATCACTGGTGATGAAAGCTATTAAGCGAGCCGGTAAATCGCCAAAGGTGATTCTAACCGATAAATTAGCCGCCTATTTAGACGGGATACCCAAAGCGGCGGGGCATTACGGGACGGGCGATATTGAACACTTACAAACTCATGGTTTCGGAAGCGAAACTAACACGAATCTTATCGAGCGTTTCCATTCCACTTTGAAGGGACGAACGAAAGTCTTTAAGGGTTTAAAGTCGGTTGAATCAGCTATGACCATTCTTGACGGCTGGCTGGTTCATTACAACTTCTTTAAACCGCATGAGTCTTTAGAATGGCAAACGCCCGCCGAATATGCGGGGATCGAAAGCCCTTATTCAAACTGGCGGGATGTTGTAGCCGATAGCCGTTTGGATTCCCCGAATGTAATAACTGTTAGTTCAAAGCGATATGAAGCGGCAACAGTCGGGAAACCTTCACGCTTTGCCCAAAAGCGGCGGGTTAGACAATCTAAACCACGAAAGGGGGTGACGCCTATGGCTGTAATTAGTAGCCCTAAAAAGCGTTAACGGCTAAGTACTAGTTAGCCGTTAACAAAGGTTTCCGCATCGGGGGGCTTCGTCTAATGGTCAGGACGACGGTCTTTAAAACCGATAGAGCCAGTTCAATTCTGGTAGCCCCCACTTGTCTTTAATAGTACACCTAAACACGTTCAAAGTCAATAGTTTTACGAATAAAATACGATTGAAAGGTAGGTCTTAATATGGGTTCATTTTTCGGGCGTTTACTGCTTTTTATTCTGGGTGGGGCTTTGCTATTGGGTGGTATTTTTCTGATATTCTCCGCTATCGTTTCTATGCCCTTTGTCGCCGATTATACCGATTCATTTTGGTTAGTCGGACTACTAGGTGTAGTCGCCATGTTAGCGGGGTCGTTTATCAGCCGCTTTGCCATTCACGGCTAAGACAATAACCAAACCGCCTTGTATTATCATACCTAGCCCTACTAAAAATAGGGCTAGGTATTTTGTCGGCTCAAAGAACGTTAAGACAAAACCTACCCCGACATATACCAGAGACATTCTAAATAGGTGCTTTTTTAAATCAACCATAACCGAACAGTACCTGGCAGATGTATATCAGATATATTCATTTGACAACTGCTGATTTTTCTGATTATACTGATTTGTATCTATTTGCAGGGGCACTTATGAACAAAGAAAAAACAACGGCTGATTCCTGCTGCGACACCGGCGAGTGCTGCCGTGTCGAAGCTGTGGTAAGCGTGGATGCCCGTGGGCAGTTGGTGCTGCCCAAGGAAGTGCGCGAAAGCATGGGTATAGCCGCGGGGGAAAAACTGGCGCTGGTGACCCTCAACCGCGGCGGGAAACCGTGCTGCCTGGTGATGATGAAAGCTGAAAAACTGGCCAAAGGCGCCAGTGAATTCCTCGGTCCGATTCTGAATGAAATTCCATAAGGAGACTGCGATGAAAGACAACGATATCAAGAGTTATGTCAAGGAACGCTACGGCGGCATCGCCCGTTCGGGCGGGGGTTGCGGCTGCGGCTCCGGGTGCTGCGGTCCGGCGCCGGACACCATCGCCAAAGTCATCGGTTATTCCGAGGACGAACTGGCCGCGGTGCCGGAAGGCGCCAACCTCGGCCTGGGCTGCGGCAACCCTACCGCCATCGCCGCGCTGAAACCCGGTGAGACAGTTCTCGACCTGGGTTCCGGCGCAGGGTTCGACGCGTTTTTGGCGGCGCGGCAGGTCGGACCCGCCGGAAAAGTCATCGGGGTGGACATGACGCCGGACATGCTGTCCAAGGCCAGGGCGAACGCGGTCAAAGGCAGTATAACTAACGTCGAGTTCCGCCAGGGTGAGATAGAAGACCTGCCGGTCGAATCAGGCACTATCGACACCATCATTTCCAACTGCGTCATTAACCTGTCGCCGGACAAACCGAAGGTATTCGCCGAGGCCTTCCGGGTGCTCAAGCCAGGCGGCCGCATCGCCGTTTCTGACATCGTGCTGACCGAACCCCTGCCCGACTATATCCGGGATTCTGTGGCGGCCTATACTGCCTGTGTGGCGGGGGCGATCCTGAAGGAAGAATATCTCGATGCTATAAAACAAGCGGGGTTCGAGGACATCGAGATCGCCGGGGAGAATGTCTTCGACCTGGATTTTCTGGATATGGCGCCGGAGTTGCTGAAAGAAGCGGCAGCGCTGGGACTGACCTTAGAGAAGATTGCGCACATCTCTGAGACGATCGTCAGTGTGAAGGTGTCGGCGTCGAAGCCGGCTGGCTAACAAGTATTTTTCGAAGATCCAGGAAAAAATCCAATATTCAAAACGCGCCGGGTCGCCGTTGTAACCCTGACACGTTCATCCAGCCGGTAACCTGCCACCCAGACGATCTGTCGAGGGTTGACGACGATGGGGACGCGGTCACGCCAGGGGCGCGGCACTTTGGAGTCGATGAAGAAGTCTTTCAATTTCTTGGGGCAATCCATACCCATCGGCTGGAAGGCGTCGCCGGGGCGGCGGGTGCGGACGGTGAGATCATCGCCAGCCATGTCCAGGTCGATGCCTGCCATTGCGAACTGATCCCCATGACATTCCGGTAAATCGTCCAGGCTATCGACGATTGAAGCGGTGATTTTCCAGCCGGGAATCTCAGTTACCCCCAGGATATTTAGCTTATACTCACCATCGAGCGGCGGAAACGGGATCAGCCCAGACAGATCCCGCCCCAGGTACAACTCACGGTAACCCGAGGCGAAAACCAGGCCGCCGGGTAGATCGATAGCACGGCCAGCCTCACCCGAAGCCAGGTCAAGCATATCTTCGATGTGCACCGCCTCGATGTCTTTTGGACCACCGAGGGCTTTTAACAGCATGAGCCGCAGCGCGCCGCGTTGAAGGGCCGGGTGGGTCCCTGAAAAAGCGGTCTTATCGATGATATCGACGTCGCATTCGACGCGGGCCAATTCCGACACCACCCGCCGAGCCTCGACCTCGATGAAATCCAAGTCGTCGGCGGCCAGCCGCGAAAGACGGACAAGCGCATCTTCGATACGGGGGTTGAAGTCCTCCCGGATATCCGGCAGCAGCTTGCGGCGGATGCGGTTGCGGGTGGGGGTCAGGGATTCGTTGGTGGCGTCGGTGCGAAAGTCGATCCCCGCCTCCCGGCAATAAGCCTCCACCTCAGCCCGTGTAACGCCAATTAAAGGCCGAATGATGCGTAACGGCCCAACTCGCTTGTATCGGAGAATGGAAGCCTCTTTCAGCCCCACAAGGCCGGACAGGCCGCTACCCCGGAGCAGGTGGAGCAGCACCGTTTCTACATGATCGCTGCGGGTGTGAGCGACAGCGCCGGAAACGGCTCCGATGTTTCCGGCGACCTCGGCCAGAAAAGCGTAGCGCACTTCACGGGCAGCTTCTTCCAGTGTCAGGCGGTGCTCTTGTCGATAGCCCTGGACATCGCGTTTTTCGATTGTCGAGGGTAATCCCAGCCTTCCGGCCAGATCACGGACGAATTCAGCGTCGGCGTCAGATTCAATGCCCCGTAATCCGTGGTCGAGGTGGGCGACATGGAGATTGATATCGAGTTCTGTGCTGTTGTTATGTAATGTGTGAAGCAGACTCACCGAATCCGCTCCACCGGACACCGCCACCACCACTCTGTCACCCCTTGACAGAAGTTCCCGGCGGAGGATAAGGTCGATGATTTTTTTTTCGAATCGATGCATCGGCTAGATTATAACAGGTAAAGCCAAAACGGAAATAATCCCGAAGTACGAAATCCCTGTCGCCTCCCGGTTCGGTCATTTGAATTTGGTTATTGTTTGGTCATTGTAACTTGTATCCTGGAATTTTTACCAGGGTTTACTGTCCACCTGAAAACAGGATTCGTTGTAGACGATCAGTCTGGTACCGGCGGCATCGACTTCGATGACAGAGAGGCTGCCGGTGTTCATCCTGAACCTGCGGATGGCCTCCGGCGGCAGTCCCAGCACCCGGCAGACCAGGGATAGAACGACAAAATAATGACTGACGATGAGCACTTCACCATCAGGGAACCGCTCCACCAGTTTTTCTATCACTCGCCAAGCGCGGTCGCGGACATCGTTCAGTGATTCGCCGCCGGGCAGCCGCGGTAACCCATCCTCAGTCGCGGCGGTCAGCAACACTCCCAGGCTGCCGCCGATCTGGTTCACGGACATCCCTTCCATTTCACCGGCGTCGATCTCCCTCAGATCGGGTTCAAATTCGATAGCCACCTGCCCATGCTCCCGGGCGATGGCTTCCGCCGTAACCCGGGCGCGGCCGAGCGGACTGGAGACGATAGCTTCCAGTTTCTCTGTAGCCAGGCGCCCGGCCAGGCATTTAACCTGCCGTAAACCGGTCTCATTGAGGGGCGTGTCGGAGCCACCGCCCTGGATACGCTTGTAGCGGTTCCAGTCGGTCTCGGCGTGGCGGGCGATAAATATCTTGGTCATGCTGATTTTCCTTTAAGTATCGATTCGGCGCATCTGCGATCTGAACTCCTCCGCCATCTTCACCCGGTCATTGTAGCTGGGATGCCCCTGGCCCAGCCGCTCGAAAAAACTGGACGAGCGGGCTTCTGACAGATTCTGATCGGTGAGTTTGGTCATGGCGGAGATGAACACTTCCGGATTGCCGGTAAGGTCCAGGGCATAGGCGTCTGCCGCTGCCTCCAGCCTGCGGGAGAACCAGCCGGATAGGGGCATGGCCGGCACGCCGGCGGCGAAGAGCGCCACCAACAGCATTAGCAACGCGGCGGGATCGGTTAGGTTGACATAATCCATGGCTGTCACCAGGTAATCGAACACCCAGGCACCCAATCCGAACATGAACATGAAAGTCACCGCCTGAAAACCGTAAAGCCGCCAGACATCAGCGTGGCGCTGGTGGGCCAGTTCATGGGCCATGACCAATTCGATTTCATCCGGCGAGTATTGCTCAATGAGAGTATCGGATATGGCAACACGTTTCGTGTATCCCAGCCCCATGACCGCGGCGTTGGCCAGCGTGGTCTTCTCTGAGAACTCGATGACGTAGATGCCGCCCACCTTGACCCCGGTGCGCGCCGCCAACGCTTCCAGCCGGTCCTTGAGTTCGCCCTCTTTCATCGGCTTCATCTTGAAGAACATCGGGATGATAACCACCGGAGCCAGCACCGTCAGCAAAAGACTGACTGCCATCAAAGCCGCCCAGGCGAAAAGCCACCACCAGTCCGGCGACCGCTGCAACATGAAATAGAGCGCCGCCACGGCGATGGCGCCGAAGGCGATACCCATGGACAGGGACTTGACATGGTCGGCGAGCCAGCTTTGGTTATCCTGCCGCGACAGGCCGTAGCGCCGGGGTAATACCAGCCCGCCGTAATAGTCCAGCGGCAGCGTGATGAGGGCGTACACGAACATGAGAAGAGCAAAATAAAGCGCGGCGGCCAACACCGGTGAATCCGGCAGCGCGGCGGTCAGGTTTCCGGAGAGGGGGGTGAATATAAGCGTCGCAACGAGAGCGACGGTCAGAACCAATGTGATGATGCCTATGCGCCGCCGCTTCCGGGCATACTCCGCGGCCTGTCGCTGGCGTCCGGCGTCCAGTGCAGCCATCGCCGGAACCCCTAGGCCAGCACCAGCCGGGTGCGGTGGATGGAGAGGGGGTAATCGGCAAAACCGAGGGCGAGCGCCATCTGCTCCGGCCGGCCGGAGCCGGATGGATCGTTCTTAAGGCGCATGAATAGTGTCACCCCGTCGGCGCTGGTATCGATTACCGACATGTCGCCGATCTGGGCGCGCAGGTCATAGTGGCGGGTCTCAGCATCCCGCCGGTGGCTCCAGTCCAGGGTGGACAGCTTCATCAAATTTTCCACCGCTTGAGAGATCTCGGGGGCGGGGCGGTCGAGGGGCAGTTTAACTCGGTATTCGGCGAAACGTACCAGTGACTGCAGGGATGGCGCTTCCGGCGGCATGATCAACGCCTGTTCCACGCCCAGGTCTTCCGGCATCTGCGCCGCAATCAAGCCGAGTACAGTCGACACCAACGGCGGGTTTTCCAGCCAGACTTCCATCAGTTCCGCCTCCGACGTCCAGCCTACCGCCAGGGGGGCGGCCACCGCCAGTCGGGGGTGGGCGTTAAAGCCCTCTGAATAAGCCATATCCAGCCCGGCGCGGCGGAAGACCCGCGGCCAAAGGCGCATCATATCCAGATGGGAGATGAATTTCAGTTTATCACCACGGGTATATCTGAAGCGTATGCGTTTCAATATCATTCCTAAAATCTAAAATTTTGGTATCGAACTGGATTTCGGGATCGAGGCCTTGCTGGCAGGAAGTAACGGAGACCGGGTTCAGGATTTGGTGCCGGAGGTCTGCCCGCCGCCGGTCGTTTCCGGCTTGATTGCCGGCTTGGAGTCGGTACCCTGGCCGGTCGGCTCAACCGGACGTTTTTCTTTGGTAATCAACACTTCTTCGATCTTCTTGCCACGCATCCGGGTGATCACCAGCTTGAGTCCGTTATAACGAATGACCTGGCCTTGTCTCGGGATCAGTCCAAGGGTTTTCAGTATGAAACCAGCCAGGGTTTCATAATCATCGTCTTCCGGCAATTCGATGCCCATCTGCTCATTAGCTTCGTCGATGCGCATACCGCCGTCGACCTGAAAGGTGTTCGCGTTAATCGATTCGAAATCCTTTTCAGCACTGGCCAGCTCATCGCCCACCGGACCGACAATCTCTTCCATGAGTCGCGACAACGATACCACCCCAGCAGTCCCGCCGTATTCGTCCACCAGCACCGACATCCTGAAGTTCTTATCCCGCATCTCATTGAAAAGTTCACCGATGGGTTTGGTCTCCGGAGCAAAATAAGCCGGGCGAACCAGTTCATCGATCTTGTCGTCCAAACCGACTTCGCCCTTAGCCTGAGCCATCAGCACATCCTTGATGGACAAGATTCCAAGCACATTATCCATATTTTCCTCGTAAACAGGAAAACGGGACATGGGAAACTTTTCATAAAGCTCGAAAAATTCCTTCAATAGGGTGCCTTTTTCCAGTGCCACAACCTCTGGCCGTGGCACCAGTACTTCAAAAACCGGCCGTTCGCGGAAGTCCAAGACGGCATGCAGCATCTCAGCTTCGTCCTTTTCCACGGTACCTTCCTTGTGGCCCACATCGATCATGCATCGTATTTCTTCTTCATTGAAAAGCGAGGAATGATAGGTACGGCCACCGCCGAAAAGTCGCATGAAAAACGACGCGATCCACGAAAGAGCGGTGACGAATGGAGTGAACAACCATGCCAGAAATGTAAGCGGGCGAACATAGAGAAGAGTCATTTTATCGGCGTGCCGGGTGGCGATGGTCTTGGGTGTAACTTCGCTGAAAATGAGTAGAATAATCGTCAGACCGATAGTGGCGACAATTACGCCGTTCTGCTCGCCAAAAGCGGATATTGCCAGGACGGTGGCCAAGGCCGAAGCTGCGATGTTGACGAAATTGTTACCCAGAAGAACTGTGGACAGCAACCGTTCCGGCTTCTCGGCCAATTTGGCCACCTTGTCGGCATTCTTGACCTTGTTATCCAGCATACTCTGCAGGCGGTATTTGGAAAGTGAAATAAAAGCCGTTTCAGAACTGGAGAAGAACGCTGACAATAAAAGGCAAAGAATAAGAAGGGCAAGGTAAATGTTTTCTATTGACATAATGTTAGTTAAAAGCCCGCCGAAATGTTATAACAGTATTGATAATAACACGTCCGATAAATAGATGCCATAATCGGCGCGGACTTCCGGTTGTTCGGCTATCGATCCCCGGCTGATGTTCGACGGCAGTGAAGCCGGGTCAACAGATGCGTGGTAAGAGTTCTCCTGACAGCATATCCAAGATACGCCGCGCGCCAAGCGCTGTGGTCAGAACCACTTTGCCCGGCCGTTCCGCGGTGACCTCACCAATAATTGCGGCATCGGCGCCGTAGCGATTGGCTCGCATGGCTTCGAGGACCTTCCCGGCCTCTTCCCTGGCGACGATGGCGATCATCTTGCCTTCGTTGGCCACGTACAGAGGGTCGAAACCGAGCAGTTCGCAGGCTGTCCTGACGGCATCCTTGACCGGAATCTTAGATTCATCAATGTTTATGCCGACTTTCGATTGGGCTGCGATCTCGTTCAAAGTGGTCGCCAGCCCGCCGCGGGTGGGATCGCGCAGGACATGAATATTCTTTGAAACATCGAGCATCGAAGCGATCATGCCATTGAGCGGGGCGCAATCGCTTTCCACCGGCACCTTGAAGGAAAATCCCTCCCGTTGAGCCATGATGGCCATGCCGTGGTCGCCGATGCTGCCACTTAACATAATAACATCACCGGATTTGGCGTTGCAGCCGGAGATGTCCAGGCCTGCCGGGATGACGCCGATGCCGGCTGTGTTGACGAACAGCTTGTCCGCCTTGCCCCGGTTGACCACCTTGGTGTCGCCGGTGACGATGCAAACCCCCGCTTCGGCGGCAGCTGACTTGATGCTGTGGACAACCCTGGACAGTTCGTCAAAGGGCAGACCTTCCTCGATAATCATCGCCAGGCTGAGGTATTTTGGCGTGGCACCGGAGGTTGCCAGGTCGTTCACCGTGCCGCAGACTGCCAGCTTGCCGATATCGCCGCCAGGAAAGAAGATCGGGCTGACCACATAGCTGTCAGTGGTGAAAGCCAGTCGGCCTTCTCCGAGGCTGAGACAGGCAGCGTCATCCATGCGGGACAGCGTTTCATTCACCAGCTCACCGACGAACATCTGCCGGACCAGTTCCTGGCTGAGTTTGCCACCGGAGCCATGGGCTAGAAGAACGGTTTTACTTTTTTCCAACTAATTCCTCACACAGTTGATCCCCGGAATACTCCCAAACGAACAAGAGATTGCTTTCCTTCGACGTTGCTCAGGACAGGCGTCGCTTCGCTTCTCGCAACGATGTGCGGGAGAGTTCGGATTTCGAGTCTTTGTCTTACTCAATCGCTTCCGCGAAGTGATAATAGGCCGCGCACGATCCCTCGCTCGACACCATGCACGGTCCCACCGGGTTCTCCGGGGTGCAGACCTTACGGAATAGTTTGCATTCTTCCGGCGTCTTCACGGCGCGGATGACCTCGCCGCAGAGACAGCCGGCCGGTTCACGGGATGGCCGTTCAAGCTTTATGTCAAACACCTTATCAGCGTCGTGGGCGGCGAATTCGTCGCGGATTTTGAGCCCGCTGCCGGGAATGTCGCCGACGCCTCGCCAGTTGGCGGTGGCCGGTTCGAATACCCGGTCAAGCATCCTGAGCGCCACCGGATTGCCTTCACCTTTCACCACCCGGCTGTAGGCCGTTTCCACCCTGGGTGTCCCGGTCTCTATCTGTTCGACGATCATATTGACGCAGTGCAGCACGTCCAGGGGTTCAAAGCCGGAAACGGCGCAGGCAATGCCGTACCGCTCCGGTATGAAGTTCCAGGCGTCGGCCCCGACGATGGCGGAAACATGGCCGGGGCAGATGATGCCCTGGAGTTTGACTTCACCGGCGTCGAGAAGGACCTTAGTTACCGGCGGTGTCACCTTGTGCAGGGATAGGACGAAGAAATTGTCGAGTTTTTCGGCGGCCGCCTGCAGGATGGCGGCGGCGATGGTCGGGGCTGTCGTCTCGAAACCGATGCCGACGAAGACCACCTTCTTATCCGGATTCTTGCGGGCGATGTCCAGGGCGTCAAGAGTGGAATAGACGGTGCGTACATCCGCCCCGGCGGCCCGCGCCCGGTCCAGGCTGCTGTAACTGGCCGGTACCTTGATCAGGTCGCCGAAAGTGGTGATGACAACGTCCGGCATGGCAGCCAGGGCCATCACCTTGTCCAGGTCGGCGCTGGATGTGACGCACACCGGGCAGCCGGGACCGGACAACAGCTTCAGATGCGGCGGCAGCAGATCACGCAGGCCGTAGCGGAAGATAGCCACGGTATGGCCGCCGCAGAACTCCATGATATTGGCCGATTTGGTCGATCTGCGCCGGATGTTATCAAGAAGCTTTTTAGCCAGGCCGGAGTCCCGGAATTCAGTGGCAAATTTCATGTTGTCTCCGGTATCATCTCCATCTCTTTGAACAGCTTCAGCGTTTCCAGCGCGTCTTCCTCATCAATGATCTGAATGGCGAAGCCGGTATGGAGCAACACATAGTCACCTATCTTGGCGTCAGGCACCATGATCAGGCTGGCGCGCACGGTGGTGCCCGCCATATCCACCTCGGCGACGATGCCATCGATCTTACAGATCTGGGCCGGTACTGCTAAACACATCCTTCAACCTCCGTGTTAATTTCTAAATCCCAATATCTAAATTCTAAATAATTCCGAAATCCAAAGTTCAAAGTTTCAAAACGTTTTGGATTTTGGATTTTGATCCTTTTAATTTGTTTAGTGCTTAGATATTAGTGCTTAGTGCTTCGTGTTTAGTACTTGTCGCCGCAGCGACGGCCACTTGTCCCAGTGAGATTCCGCCATCGTTGGTCGGTACTTCCCGATGGGCATAGACCTTGAAACCGGAGTTCGACAAACGTTCGATGGTCTGCCGTAGCAGCCGCCGGTTCATGAAGCAACCCCCGGAAAGTGCGACGGAGTTCAACCCCTTGTCATCCTTTAAACTGTGGCACACCTGGTCGATTATGTCAACAACCGCGTTGTGGAACCGGGCGGCGATTTCGGCCGTCGCGACTCCATTCTCGATATCATCGAAAATGCTTTCGAACAATCTTTTAAGCCGGATGATCCTGACGGCATTCTCGACGATTATGTCAAAGGGGTATGTGTCCAGGGTGTCGACTCCCTCCGCTGCCATCTCCAGTTCGACCGCCGCCTGGGCGTCGTACTGAATCTCCGTCCGGATACCGAGTATCGCGGCTACTGCGTCGAATAATCTGCCAGCGCTTGAGGTCTCCGGCGTATTGAGCCCACGGTCAACCTGTTGTTTGATAAGATCGATCTCCGACCCTTCGACACCCCTTAGACAGGCCGTCGCCTTTGTCAATCCATTTTGACCGAAAAGGCGGTATAAGTAACCGATTGCGGTGCGGTAAGGTTTCCTGACCGCCGCCTCGCCGCCGGGCAGCGGCAGATACTCCAGATGAGCGGCACGCTGATACCCCGCCAGATCGGCAATCAGGAATTCACCGCCCCATATCTTACCGTCGTCGCCGTAACCCGTGCCGTCAAACGCCACCCCGATGACCTTGCCATCAGCAGCGTTTTCCGCAAGACAAGAAGCGATGTGGGCATGATGATGCTGGACCTTTATCAACGGCAACTCACGCCTCGACGCCTCAACTTCGGCCCACTTGCTGGCGGCATAATCCGGGTGCAGATCGCAAGCGATAGCCTCTGGGGTGATGCGGAACATCTTTTCGTACAGCCGCAGCGTGTTCTCGAAATGCTCGACCGTTTCCAGGTTCTCCATGTCACCAATGTGTTGGGAAATGAAGGCATTGTCATCCCGGGTCAGGCAGAAGGTGTTCTTCTCCTGGGCTCCGACGCCAAGCAGTTGCGGTATATCGGATGGCAGTCGAATCGGATACGGAGCAAAGCCTCGCGCTCGGCGAAGCATTCTCTTGGATCCAGCCTCGTGTATGACCACTGAATCATCGTACCGAGAGAATATCTCACGGTTATGTAGAATGAAATAATCAGCGATGCCGTCCAGCCTGGACAGCGCCTCCGCATTACCGGCTGCAATAGGTTCTTCGGCCAGATTGCCGGAGGTCATTATCAGGGGACGATCGATCCCCGCCATCATCAGGTGGTGTAACGGGGTGTAAGGCAACATGACGCCGAGATATTTCAGGCCGGGAGCGACGGAGACTGCGATATCGGTGTTTTCCTTGAATCTTATCAAGACAATGGGCGCCGCAGCTGAGGTTAACAAGGTCTTTTCTTCGTCGGTGACCGAGCATCTGGCTTCAACAGCGGCCATATCCGGGAGCATCACGGCGAAGGGCTTGGCGGGCCGCTGTTTGCGCCGCCGCAGTTCTTCGACGGTCGATTGGTTCTTGGCGTCACAGGCCAGAAGAAAGCCTCCGAGACCGCGGATGGCGAGGATCTTTCCGTCCTTTATCAATCGGGTAGCATCAGCGACAACATCGGCCGATTCGATATTCTGACCGGATGCATCGGTCAGGCGAAGTTTCGGGCCGCAGACCGGGCAGGCGTTGGGTTGGGCGTGGAAGCGCCGGTCGAGCGGGTTTTCATACTCTTTCCGGCAGGCGGCACACATCGGGAAGACCTTCATGGTGGTCAGCGGCCGGTCATAGGGGATATCTTCGATGATGGTGAAGCGGGGGCCGCAATTGGTGCAGTTGGTGAAAGGGTAACGGTAACGCCTATTCGCGGGGTCGAAGATCTCAACGCGGCAATCGGCGCAGGTGGCCAGATCGGGGGATATCATCTGGTATTTTCCGGCCTCGGCGACGCTCTCCCTGATCTCGAAGTCATGATAGCCGGCCGGTGGCAATGCACTTGACATAACTCCGGTGATATGGGACTGGGGCGGCGCTTCGCTTTCCAGTTCGGTGAGGAAAGCTTTCAGTTCTTCCGCCACGCCCTCTACTTCGATGCGCACTTCACCGGAGGTATTGGTCACCCAGCCGGTAAGCCTGTGTTTATGAGCCAGTTGATAGACGAAAGGCCGGAAACCGACCCCTTGGACAATGCCTTTGACAGAGACGGCCAGCCGTTCCGCCGCCCGCACCCCGCTCATGCCTACTTCCCCTGCCACGGCACCTGGGCCCGGAGCCAGTCCGCCCAGCCGGAGAACCCTTCGCCGGTTTTAGCGGACAGGGGCAGGAACAGCACGCCGGGGTTCAAACCGGTCACCGCTCTTTTGAAATTTTCAAGGTTGAAATCAAAATAGGGCAAAATATCTATCTTGCTGATAATGATGACATCGGCGCTGGCAAACATGCCGGGGTATTTGTAGGGTTTGTCGTCGCCCTCCGGCACGCTCAGGATGACCACCCGTTTATGCTCTCCCAGTTTGAACTCCGAGGGGCAGACCAGGTTGCCGACATTTTCGATGAGCACGATGTCCAGGGCGTCGAGCGGCAGGTTGTCCAGCCCGGCGCTGATCTGATTGGCGTCCAGGTGGCAGCCGCCGCCGGTGTTGATCTGCACCACCGGGGTGTTCTTCTGCGCGACCTTCTCGGCATCCACTGAAGAGGCCAGGTCGCCTTCGATCACACCGATCCGGGCATCATGTCCAAGGCTGTCAATGGTGCTGAGGATAAAAGTCGTCTTGCCGGATCCGGGGGAGGCCATGATATTGATCCCGATTATCCCGTGAGCATCCAAACGCGCCTGATTAGCCTCGGCGGTGGCGGTGTTGGCCGCCATGATGTCTTTAAGAACCTTTATCTGCATCGTCCACCTCGATAGAGTCGATGTAAAACTCCTTACCGGTCATCACCTCAGCCTGCCACTCATCGCACTTGGGGCAGACCCACTCTTCCGGGGCGGGACTGAACTCTTCTGCGCAGGCACGGCACTTCATTTTGACCGGAACCCGTTTGAAAACAAGGGTCGCTCCCTCAGCGGCGGTGTCCTTGGTCAGGAAATCGAAATAAAACTGGATGCTGTCATCCACCAGACCGGAGAGATCGCCGATTACCAGATTGACGGCATTGATCTTTTTAGCACCCGCCTCTGCAGCCTCTTTCAGTACGATATCCAGGAGGCTTTGAGTCACAGCCATTTCATGCATAAAGTGGAGTCCTAATACTTAAGTACAATGAATCAATTATACCCCGAAAGTCACGTTTGGGCAATCGCCCGAACGTGATCCGGTCTGTCACCGGGTGCCAGCCTGATCGACTGGAAAGAAGAGAGCCGCCTTTTCAGGCGGCTCTCTTCCGAAAGGGATCAGAATGTCAGGTTGTCTTAGTACTCAGGCGCCGGAGCCGGGGGGGCTTTCTCCGGGATGTCGGCCACCAGGGCATTGGTGATGATGATCATGTTGGCGACCGAGGTAGCATTCTCCAGCGCGGAGCGAACCACCATGGTCGGGTCGATGATGCCCATCTCCACCATGTTGCCGAATTCATCGGTTTCAGCATTGTAGCCAATACCTAGTTTAGAAGTGCGTACCTTTTCGATGATGACCGAGCCATCGCGGCCGGCGTTGTTGGCGATCCAGCGCACCGGGGTGGGCAGGGCGCGCTTGACGATCAGAACACCGGTCGCCTCATCGCCTTCCAGCTTCAGGGCGTCCAAAGCGGGCAGGGCATTGATCAGGCCGACGCCGCCGCCGGGGAGGATACCCTCTTCCAGGGCGGCGCGGGTGGCGGCCAGGGCGTCTTCGACGCGGGCCTTGCGCTCTTTCATTTCGGTCTCAGTGGCGGCGCCGACAGCGATGACGGCCACACCGCCGGCCATGGCGGCCTGGCGTTCCTGCAGCTTCTCGCGATCGAAGGCGCTCTCGACCTCATCGATCTGAGCCTTGATCTGCTTGATGCGGTCCTTGATGGCTTCGGGAGTACCGGCGCCGTCGATGATGACCGTCTTGTCTTTGTTGGTGGTCACGCGGTGGGCGCGGCCCATATCTTCCTCGGTGACGGAATCCAGCTTGCGGCCGGCTTCCTTGGAGATGACGCGGCCGCCGGTCAGGACGGCGATGTCTTCCAGCATCTGCTTCTGGCGATCGCCGAAGCCGGGGGCCTTGACGGCCAGGACGTTCAGCGTACCGCGCAGTTTGTTGACGATCAAGGTGGACAGGGCTTCACCCTCGATGTTCTCAGCGATGATGACCAGTGTCTTGGTCCATTGCAGGATCTTCTCCAGGGCGGGCAGCAGCTCGGCCATGGTCTCGATCTTGCGATCGGTGATAAGGATCATGGGTTCTTCGAGAACCGCTTCCATGCGGCCGGAATCGGTGACGAAATAGGCCGAGATGTAGCCGCGGTCGAACTGCAGGCCTTCGACATAATCGGTCTCGTATTTGAGGCCCTTGGATTCCTCGATGGTGATAACACCGTCTTTACCGACTTTTTCCATGACATCAGCGATCAGTTCGCCGATCTCGGGATCCTTGGCGGTGATGGTGGCCACCTGGACGATCTGGTCGCGGCCGCGGATCGGGGTGGACATCCGTTTCAGTTCCTTGGCTACGATGGCGGTGGCCTTCTCGATGCCGCGTTTCAGGGCGATCGGCTCAGCGCCGGCGGTGATGTTCTTGAAGGCTTCGTTGATGATGGCCTGGGCCAGCATGATGGAAGTGGTGGTGCCGTCGCCGGCAGCGTCGTTGGTCTTGGTGGCTGCTTCCTTGACGATCTGGCAACCCATGTTTTCAAAGGGATCCGGCAGATCGATGTCGCGGGCAATGGTCACACCGTCATCGATGACGGTGGGGGCGCCCCAGGACTTGGCCAGGGCAACCGGATGGCCCTTGGGGCCGAGGGTTACTTTTACGGTATCCGCCAGGGTGTCGATACCTTTTTTCAGGGATTTTCTAACTTGTTCGCCGAAAATAATTTGTTTTGCCACTTTGCCTCCTTAACTCCTTTTTCCGTTTTGTTTTTAGTAGATTTTCTTGGCTAGGATCTGGTTCTCCGGCATGATGACCATGTCGATGCCGTCGACTTTGATCTCAGTGCCGCCGAACTTGGGGTAGATGACGAAATCGCCGACCTTGACGTCCATGGTTTCGCGGGCGTTGTCCTTGCCCATGCGGCCGGGACCGACGGCGACCACTTCACCCTCTTGCCCTTTTTCCTGAGCGGTGTCGGGGATGATGATGCCGCTGCGCATCTCTTCTTTTTTCCCCGGCTTGACGATGACGAAGTTCTGCAGGGGTTGTACGTTTACTGCCATGAATACCTCCTTGACCTATTCCAATTTTTTCAATATTTTAGCAGTCTCGGCAGGAGACTGCTAACCTTGCTAATAATAACCCAGCACACCGGCTTACCGCAAATTAATCCTCATCCATTCTCACCCATAGATAACCGATCTCCAAATCGATTTTCGACTTATGTCGAAACATTTTCGCCCTGTTTTCTCTTCTATAGTAATCATTTCTAAGTATTTTAACATATTTGTTACCAGTTACGCCTGAATGAAGCCGCGGCTGCATCTCTGTTATAATCACTCCATGCTTGTGCTCGGTATAGAAAGCTCCTGCGATGAGACCGCTGCCGCCGTCGTGCGCGACGGTGTCAAGATACTTTCGAACCAGATCGCCTCCCAGGTGGACATCCACGCTCGTTACGGGGGAGTGGTGCCGGAGGTGGCTTCGCGGCAGCATCTGCTGTCCTCCGTGCCGGTACTGGAAAAGTGCCTCGCCGATGCCTCGCTCGAACTTGACGATATCGATGCCATAGCGGTAACCTCCGGGCCGGGCCTGGCCGGGTCTCTCCTGGTTGGCGTCAATTTCGCCAAGGCGCTGGCCATGGCCACGGGAAAGCCCCTGATCGGCGTCAACCACCTGGAGGGTCATATCTACGCCAACTGGCTCGCCGGGGAGCTGCCGCAATTCCCGGTCATGGCCCTCATCGTCTCCGGCGGGCACACCGACCTGGTATATATGAAAGGCCATGCGGATTACCAGATCATCGGCCGTACCCGCGACGACGCCGCCGGAGAAGCCTTCGATAAGGCGGCACGCCTGCTGAACCTCGGCTACCCCGGCGGTCCGGCGGTGGACAAAGCCGCCCGGTTGGGCAAACCGGGATTGAAACTGCCCCGCGCCGTCATCCGCGGCAGCCACGATTTCAGCTTCAGCGGCTTGAAAACAGCCCTGTACCGTCTTGTCGAGACTGGACAGGTCACCTCCCCCAACGACGCCGCCGCCAGTTTCCAGGAGGCAGTGGTGAAGGTGTTGGTAAGTAAGACCATCGCCGCCGCGGACGAATACGGCGTCAACCAGATACTTCTGGCCGGAGGTGTGGCCGCCAACTCCCGCCTGCGTGAACGCATGCGCGAGGAATCACCGATACCGGTACTCATTCCCCCTTTACCCCTCTGTACCGACAACGCCGCCGTCATCGCCAGCTGCGGCTATTTCCACCTGATCCGCGGCGAGCGTTCCGGTTTAGACCTGAACGTCTATCCCAGCATGCCTTTCGTCTCCACCGCCTGATTGTTCACCCCCAATCGTAATTTTGTCCACCGCCCTAAACACGGTACAATCATGCCGAGAGGATTATTAATGTACCGTAAAACCACACTGCCCAACGGGCTCAGGCTGCTCAGCCAGGAAATGCCCCACACCCATTCGGTTTCCATCTGCATCTTTGTCGGCACCGGGTCGCGCTATGAACCGGAGCGCATTGGGGGCGTTTCCCACTTCATCGAGCACCTGCTTTTCCGCGGGACCGAACGCCGCCCCACCTCGCGTGATATATCCGAGTCCATCGAGGGCATCGGCGGCATCCTGAACGGCGGCACCGACCGGGAGACCACCGTTTATTGGGCCAAGGCCGCCAGCTATCACTTCCTGTCCACACTGGACACGCTGTGCGACATGCTGCTGAACTCCAAATTCGATCCGGCCGACATCGAGAAGGAACGGCAGGTTATCGTGGAGGAGATCCATATGACCGAGGATCAGCCGGACCAGAAGGCCTGCCAGCTTATCGACACCGTGCTGTGGCCGGGGCATCCGCTAGGGCGAGATATCGCCGGCACCGAGGCCACGGTCAACGCCACCACCCGGGAAGACCTGCTCACCTACATGGCCGAACACTACCGGCCGGACAATACCGTGGTGGCCATCGCCGGCGGCCTGAGTCATGAATCGATACTGGAAGCGGTCACCGGCCAACTGGGCGGCTGGAAACCAAGCGCCGTAACGGGCAAGGCTTACAACCCATTCCTGTCGGCCAACGAACATCGTATCATCGTCGAACGGCGGGAGATAGAGCAGGACCATTTCCTGCTGGCGCTGCCGGCGCTGTCGGTCAACGATCCCCGCCGTTACGTGGAAAGCCTGCTGAACGTCATCCTGGGCGAGGGTATGAGTTCCCGGCTCTTCGCCGAGATCCGGGACCGGCTCGGGCTGGCCTACGCCATCCACTCCTACGCCGATTTCCTTCTGGACACCGGCGCCCTCACCGTGGCCGCCAGCGTGGATCCGGATAACCTGACCCAGGCGGTCGGCGCCGTCTTAAAAGAACTCGAACTGTTGAAATCCACCCTCAGCCAGCATGAACTGTCCAAGGCCAAGGAATTGTCCAAGGGTCGCATGGCGCTGCGGCTGGAGGATTCCCGCCACGTAGCCAGCTGGCTGGGCGGGCAGGAGATACTGACCGGGGAGGTGTTGACACCGGATGAGGTTATCCGCCGCATCGACGCCGTCACCCTGGACGACTTGAAGACGATGGCTGAGGAGATCGTTCGGACCGACCAACTGCGGATGTCCATAGTCGGCCCCGTCGCCGACGATACGCCCTTCCGGGAGATGCTTCAAACGGAAATACTAAATACTAATATCTAATGTCTAAATAAATTCAAATTACCAAGTCTCAAAACGTTTGGGATCTTTGGTATTTGAATTTTGGTATTATTTAGGATTTGGTGCTTAGATATTAGGATTTCCCCTTAGACAAGTCCCCAATCCCGGTACCCCTGTTGCAGCAGCGACAGGTATTCCGGAGCGGGTTTGCCCTCGTCCGCCTGGTGCGCGGGGACGTAGGTGAAACACGATAGTGACTCGCCGGACTCGGTGTTCACCATGACGTTCTGCTTGACGTACTGCGCCGGGAAACCCTCGGCGATGTCCAGTCTCTTCAGAGCGGTGTCGGGAACGTCGTAGACGCCGCCTCTAACATGGGCGCCGCGCATCGGCTTCAGCGACGCCGTGGCGCCGCGAAAGACCCGGGACCAGCCGGTGAAGACCAGTTGATAATGGGCCAGCGTGGCGGAGACTTTCGGCCGGCACTGTGGACAGCGCTCGGCCATGAGCTTGCGGTTCAGAGAGGCGCCGTAGGCGAAATATAAAGGCATGGCGGTATTATAGCATAATCGGCCGCGGCGGATGGATGTCCAGGCTGTCCATGGTCTGTCTAAGCCTTGACGGACCCGTCCGGCGTTTGACTTTTAGCTTTGGGCAGATTATATTGGCTTAAATTCCGGGGATAGGGGTGGAACGCCGCATGCAGGCGACCGATGAGCCCATAATTATCGACAGCCTGGGAAGGCTGAACGAATACGGCGCCGACGACCTTTTCATTTGCTGCGCTTCTTTTGAAGACCGCTGCGTCTCCGCGGCGGAGCGGCTGTCCGGCAATTTCCGCGTGCGTTTTTCCATCATCTTCGTCATCGAGGAACCCAATTACCAGCAGCAGATAGACACCAACCTTTTCAAGCTGCAGGCGATGCTGGCGCGCAAGACCTCGGAGGGCGTCTTCGTCATCCGCTGCCAGCGCGACGATCCCCAGGAAGGCATCTCCCAGCTCAAAGGCGTCTGGAAACGATGCCGTCCCAAGGACGAGGATGAGGCCCATATCACCCTGGACA
This sequence comes from Dehalogenimonas sp. THU2, assembly GCF_039749495.1. NCBI lineage: Bacteria > Bacillati > Chloroflexota > Dehalococcoidia > Dehalococcoidales > Dehalococcoidaceae > Dehalogenimonas > Dehalogenimonas sp. THU2. The sequence goes on from NZ_JBDLLU010000013.1 coordinate 44,927, forward strand.
TCAGCGGCTTCTCCAAGGTCTATCTGCTGGGGCTGATGCATTACCTGGTGGCGGAGATCAACATCGGGCTGCCGCGCATCCTGCACACCACTCAGACCTATGCCCCCAGCCGCCTCACCCAGGGTGTGCACCAGATCACCACCGTGCCCCATTTTTTCGGCTCTATGTCGATGGACAAAGAGACTGTGCTGGTCCTGTTCCTGGGCTTCGAGGCGGAGCGCTCGCTCTCGGTCTGGAAGCAGTTCAACCCCACCCGCACCATCTGCCTCATCACCGTCCCCCGCGACGGCAACGAGGAATACCTGCGCTACGCCGAAAAGAACAATGATTTCCTGTTGTCCCAACCCAATGTCGAGGTGCGACAGGTGGCCGCCGATTCCCCGTACCACATCCGGAACACCCTGGAAACCATCTACGAGGAGTTCAAGGGCACCGCCAACCTGATCATCGGCCCCTTCGGCACCAAGCCGCAGACCGTGGGCATCTTCGTCTTCTGGCTGGAGCACCCGCGCGTCCAGGTGGTCTACTCTTTCCCGCAGGAATACACCAAGAGCTACCTGAACCGCAAGGCCGGCCGGACCATCATGCTGCCTTTGACCAACGTTACCCGCGGTTCCGTCTAAGGGGTTGAGGGGCGGCGAATGAGGATTCGCAGCTTCGTCCGCGGATCAACGCGACATTTGAGTGGCGACTAAGGGTTGCTTCAACCATTCGGAGAGTACTTCGTAACCGTGAGCCATGGTCCGGTCGTGGCTGCGGATCAGGAGCGGTTTGAGCAGCAGTCCCAATATGTTCATGAACCACTCGGTGGTGGCCACATTCCAACTGAACTCGCTCAGCGTCGCGCCGTCACGCTCCTCGACCATCCAGTGACCTTCGCCCTGCAGGTCTCCACTGCAAACCAGCGCCAGGCGGCGGCCAGGCTCCACTTCCGTGACTTCCAGCATGAAATCAAGGTCGCCCGGCAAGCTCTTTACCCTGACAGCTATGCGGCAGCCCGCCTTGAGACCTTCTTCGATGTTCAGGATGTGAAAGCGCCTGATTCCCGGCCAGTGACCGGCGAGTGCCTCGGCGTTGTAAATGAGCGACCACACCCGGTCCGCCGGGGCGTCGAAACGCCAGCGGGTCAGCAGGTTGTAGGTTAGCTTTTTCAAGTCTTCACGCCTATAATGACTATAGCTTCACACACCGGGAGACGGCGCGCAACTCTTTATGACCGATTATTGGCAGATTTTTCTTCTTTCATTCGTACCTTTGTTTGTCGTCATCGACGCCATCGGTAACCTGCCCTTCGTTATCGCGCTGACCCAGGATTCCGACCCTGTTGAGCGGCGGCGCATCGTCAAGGTGTCCATGTTCACCGCCGTGATGGTCGGCCTGATATTCCTGTTTTTAGGCCGGTTCATTCTTGAAGCCATGGATATCTCTGTCGGTGCCTTCGCCATCGCCGGCGGCATCGTACTGCTGGTGCTGGCCATCCGTTTCATGACCCTCGGCCACATGGTAGAAGTCATCAAGGAAGAAATGATTGCCGTGGTGCCCATCGGTACTCCCCTGGTGGTCGGCCCGGCCACCATCACCACGCTGCTGCTGCTGTCCATCCAATTCCCGCTTTATATGGTCCTGATCTCCTTTTTACTCAATATCGCCCTCACCTGGGCCATTTTCCTCTCCTCTCACTGGTTCATCCGCTACATGGGTCGCGGCGGTTTGCGCGCCGTTTCCAGGGTCTTCAGCCTGCTCCTGGCCGCCATCGCAGTGAACATGATGATCCGCGGTCTGGAGATCATCGGAGTCATCTCGACACCCCCTGCCTAGCCCCTTTTGGCGCCACTCGCCGGCCGGATATAAAATAAACCTGCCAAAGCTCTTGACAATCGCGCCAGCTTGGGCTATCGTATATTTCAAATTTACGAAGGAGGATTCCTGATGCAGGGTTACTGTATGAAATGCCGCACCAAGAGGGACATGAAGGACGCCAAGGCCATCACCATGAAGAACGGCCGCCCCGCCACCCAGGGCACCTGCCCGGTTTGCGGTACCAAGATGTTCAAAATCGGCAAAGCCTAAACTCCTGATTTAAAATCGGCTTAGAAAGACCGGGCGCAGTTACGCCCGGTCTTTGCATTTTCCCGAAATTCCTTCTCTCGCGATTAAACTCTTGACACTGTATTCAACCCCGAATATAATCCCAGCTAGATGATTGAACATTCAGTGAATTCCCCGCGGCCCCGCCGCTCCACATGGCGGGATGAAAAGGCCGAAGAGCGCCGTTCTCAACTTATCGATACCGCCCTCCAGGTTTTCGCCAAGAAGGGCTTCGATAAGACCAGCGTGCGGGAACTGGCCGCTGCCGCCGGTGTAGCCCAGGGCCTCATGTACCATTACTTCCAGAGCAAGGACAAACTCCTTGAGGCGGTAGTGGAGCGGCATAGTTTTTTACCGCAGCTCAAAGCGCTCCTGGCCACTCTGCACGACGAAGCCCCCGCTAAAGTGCTCAAGGTAGTCGGTAAACAGTTTTTCGACCTGCTGGGCCAAAAAGAAAGCCTGATGAACATCTTTTTCCATGAGACCCAGAGCCACCCCGTGGTGCCGCGGATCTGGCGGGGTATCATGAACGAAGGCACCAGTCTTTTCCAGACCTATCTCGACGAACGGGTCAAGGCGGGGGATCTCAAAGTTCACAACACCGATGTCACCGCCCGCACCCTGGCTTACACCATCGTCCTGTTACGGGGCACCAGCGTCGCCTTCCTTCACAGGACGCGCCCCGATGAATTCATCAACCAGATGGTGGATAACCTGCTCAACGGCATCGCCGCCTGAGCGTCTGATTACGTTACGGCCAGGCCGGACCAGCCACGGGTAACCCTTTCGGAAATCATACTCCTGTCCACCCTTGACACAGACCTGTTTTCGCAATATATTTATTGAACATTCAATTAGTTTTTGTGAAATGATGAAAACGACGGACGGCAGATTGCAAAAAGGCGAGGCGCGGCGGGCGCAGGTCGTCGAAGCGGCGCTCAGGGTGTTCGCCGAACGCGGCTTCGCGTGCGCCACCATAAAGGACATCGGCGCGGCCGCCGGGATGTCGCCCGCGCTTCTTTACCATTACTTCGCTGGCAAAGAGGAATTGCTCCAGGCGGTGGTCGAGCGTTACAGCCTGGTCGGGGACATGGGGCGGTTCATCATCGATAATCAGCAACTGCCGGCAGGCGAATTCCTCAAGACGCTGGCGCGGCACTTTTATGACCTCCTCGGCGACAGGCTGGACCTGGTGCGGCTGTTTCTCAGGGAAGGCGCCTCCAACGACACCGTGGCCGCAGCGTGGCGCGGCATGCTGCAAACAGGGTTTCCCCTGGTCAAGGGCTATTTCGACCGCCAGATCGCCCTGGGCCGCCTGAGGCCGCACCATTCGGAGGTCACCGTCCGCACCCTGGGCACCGCCATCGTCATGCTGCGTTTTACCGAACCGATCTTCGCCCCCCGGACCGTCTCGGGACACGCCTATATCGATGAACTGATCGATAATCTCTTCCTCGGCATAGCGCCCGATGAATGTTGCGAAACCACAAATTCCCCGGAAAACGAACAAATATCGGAGGGCACCCCAGATGGATAGGATCGCCAGCTTCGTGACCCGGCGCCCGAAAGTCATCATCGCCATCGTCGTTCTGACCAACCTGGCGGCGCTGCTTTCCTTCTTCCGTTTCAGCCTGGACACGGAATTCCTCAATTTCTTCGACGCCGGAAATCCGGAGGTCGCCGCATTCCACGAGCTCAACGCCAAATATGACACCGGAGAAGCGGTGACCATGCTGGTGGAGGACGATCGGAGCTTGCTCCAGGCGGATAATCTACTGGCTGTTTTCAATCTGCAATCGGAGATCAGCCCGGTGGCCGGCGTCGGGCAGATCCAGAGCTACATCCCGCCCCAAATATCGCTCGGCGGGAACGTGGTTCCGGTTTCCGCCGCATTCATCGGACAGAACGCGGATCTGCTGGCGGGTTTTATCGATCAGCAATACTTCCTGACCGGCCAGTTCCTGTCGGAAGACCGGATGAGCGCCATCGTTATCGTCGGGCTGGAAGTGGATACCGACTCCGGCCCGGTGGTCGATGCCCTCCGTGAGATCATCGCCGGCCACCCGGAACTGGAACTATCGCTGGCGGGCAATCCCATCATCAAGGATACCGTCGTCAGCTACCTGGTGACCATCCTTTTCTTCCTGCTGCCTTTCGCCGTCGCTCTGATCATGCTGGTCTTTTACTTTATCCTGCGCCACAAGCGCCTGACGCCGCTGGCCATGCTGCCAGCCGCCTTCGGTTCGCTCTGGACCTTCGGCACCATCTTTTACAGCGGCAATGAACTCAGCCTGGTGACCGTGATCACTCCCATCTTCATCATCGTCATCGGTTCGGCCTACGGCCTGCACTATGTCAGCCACTTTCAGGAAAACCTGGCAAAACACGGCGACACCGAAAAAGCCACCCGGGAAACACTGCGGATGGTGGGCATACCCATCGTGCTGGCCACCCTGACCACAATGGCCGGTTTCGCCTCCCTGATGTGGGGCGACGCCGTGCCCATGCGCCAGATGGGCCTTTTCGTGACCCTGGGCATCGGTTATGCCGGCCTGCTGGCCATCTTCTTCCTGCCGGCGGTTTTAAGTCACTTGAAACTGAAGGTCAGCCCGCCGCCGGCCGGGTCCCGCCGCCTCGGTCAGCTGGTCAGTCGCGCTTCCACCCACTGGCTGCCGATCATCATGGCTTTCACCGCCATCGTCATCGCCGCCGTTATTTACATCCCCAGGCTGGAAGTGGTCTCGGACCAGCTCATGTTCTTCAAGGAAGGCTCGGAGATCCGCCGGGCTTCCGCCCTGATCGAGGAACACTTCGGCAGCGCTCAGCCGCTGGTCGGGGAAATGGTCTCCACCCGCGGTGGCAACGCTATCTTCGACGCCGCCGAGGCCGGGCGGCTGCTGGCTGTCGAGCGAGAACTCGAAGCCCGCGACGGCATCAAGAGCGTAACCTCCATCTTCGACCTGATCGCCGGATTCAGCCGCATGACCACCGGAGTTGATGGCTATCCGCAAAACCCGGCGGTGATCCAGGCTTTCCTCGGCCAACTCGGTGAGGACGGGGTTAAAAGCTGGATGGCCGAAGACGGCTTCCGGATGATGATCCGCCCGGCCGGGTTGGACGCTGGAGATATCGAACCGCTGCTGGACTGGACGGCTGCCGAACCTTCGGTCAGGGTGATCACCGGCATGCCCATCCTTTTCGACGAATTCAACAAGATCGTCGTCGACAGCCAGACCCGCAGCCTGGGCCTGGCGCTGATACTGGTTTTCATCATGCTGCTGATCACGCTGAGGAGTCTGAAAGCCGCCTTTGTCGGTCTGCTGCCCATCTCCCTGACCATCGGCGCGGTCATGACCTTCCTGGTCATCAGCGATTTCAACCTCAACATCCTGACGGCCAACCTGTCGGCTATAGTCATCGGCGTCGGCGTTGATTACTCCATCCACCTGATCTCCGGTATCTACTACTTCCGCCGCGAGGGAATGAGCGGCAACCGGGCGGTGGACGCCGCCATCGGATCGGTTTCCCGTCCAGTGCTGGCCAACGCCTTCGGCCTGAGCATCGGCCTGTCGGTGTTGTTCTTCTCGCCGCTACTCATCCATATCCAGGCGGCGGCGGTGATGTGGGTGGCCATGGTCATTTCCTCCATGGCGGCGCTGCTCATCATCCCGCAGTTCTATCGCCGCGGAGAGCGCGGTCAGAATGGGCAACCGCTCGATGCCTGAGACCGGAACGGCACCTGACGGGCGTTGACAATGCCGGATGCCTTAGGGTATGCTATTTATCCGCGCCTACACCGTAGGAGTGTAGCTCAGTTGGTAGAGCAGTGGTCTCCAAAACCACCGGTCGAGGGTTCGAATCCTTCCACTCCTGCCAGCGGCCGAGATGGTGGAATGGTAGACACGCTAGCTTGAGGGGCTAGTGAGTGATGAGCTCGTGGGAGTTCAAATCTCCCTCTCGGCACCACTTTTGTGGTTTAACAGGTTGATATCGGGCGGAAGTAGTTCAGTGGTAGAACGCCTCCTTGCCAAGGAGGAGGTCGCGAGTTCGAGCCTCGTCTTCCGCTCCATTTTTAGAATTTCAAGCGGACGAACCCCGAAAGTCCGAATCGATCACGCGGCGACGTAGCCAAGTGGCAAGGCGGGGGTCTGCAAAACCCCTATTCACCGGTTCGAATCCGGTCGTCGCCTCCAGCTTCTTACCGAATCCCCTGACCTGTCTCCGATTCAGCCTTACCCTTTATCCAGCCGGCCGCTTTTTGGCATGGAAACCCCAGGTCGCCAGGAGCGCGGTAAAGATAAAATAACTGCCAAGCATCACATCGGAATTGACGTTCAGGTTCAGCGGCTCGGCCAGTCCGAATACCAGCACGATACCGCCCACCGCCCCCAGCAGGCCCAGCCAGATCGACCCGGGGTACCGGAACACCCGGCTGTAGACCCAGATCCCCAGTACCACCCCCAGAGGATAACCCAACACCATCCCCATAATGGCGCCCACCAGGTCCTCGAATCCCCCCACGCTGTTTTCAGACAACGCCTGAGCGCCGATGAGGATGGCCGGTATCGCCACTAAAAAGCCGCCGAAAGCCCCCGCAAGCACCATGCCGAAGAAACTTCCGAAGCTGCGTTTTTCAATCGGTTTGACCATTGACATCTCCTTTGAGGCATTATAACATGACATCATTAAATCTTTATGAAATGGAGACCAACATGAAAAACGCTAAATTGTGGACCATGATCACCGCGGTGCTGGCGATACTGGCGGCTGTCGGCGGCTTCCTGGCCGCCGGTGAAGAAGGCGAAGCTCAAATTCATGTCTTTATGGGGGTCGTGCTTCTAATCTCCGCGCTGATCTCAGCATTCGTCGCCTCCCGCCAGTAAAAGAACCACCATTATCAAATCTAGCCCCCCGTTGGTGATTCCCAGCGGGGGGCTTAGGTAGTATTCCCCCGGCACAGCCGGTGGCCAAGACCCCTTGACACCCCCTGGTCATGATGTATAAACTAGAGCCGCCATGTCAACACAAAGCATAACCATCAATCAGGCCGCCGAGAAACTTGGCGTTTCCACCCGCACCATCCGGCGCTATATCAAGGCCGGTAAGATCCAGGCTTATCTGGTCAACGGTCCCTTCGGAGAAGAGTACCGCATCCAGGAACTGCCGGACGACCTGAAAAAACTGGAAGGTGTTGACAGCACCGGACAAACAGGCCTTGACAACCATGACCCCCTGGCCGCCGCCTCCGGTGACATGATGGCCGTCTTCCGGGAACTCCAGGAGAAGAACCTGGCGCTGGCAGCCCAGCTCGGCGCCGCCACGGAGCACATCCGTAACCTGGAAGGCCAGATGAGACTCCTGACCGACGGCCGCCCGCCGCAAACCTCCTGGTGGCAGAAATGGTACGCAGGGCTGAAATCCCGTTTCAATAAGAAAGCGGCAGAGGATTCAACCTCCGAATCAGCATTATAGGTCTTCAATTACCTGCGGCTTAATCTCCCTTTCGTAAAGGGAGATTAAGAGGGATTTAGCGATGATCCCATACAACCTTGGACTCTTAGACATCTCACGAACCCTCAGGAAAAAACATGACCGATGCGGAAATGCGGCTCTGACTGGCAAATCCCTGCCGCTCTTATGCTATAATCTTGACGGCGCCGGGATGGCGGAACAGGCAGACGCAGCGGACTTAAAATCCGCCGACTTCGGTCGTGTGGGTTCGATCCCCTCTCCCGGCACCACCCTTGAATAATCAATAACCAAAGGTTTGGTTATTGGTGCTTGTTTGGTTATTGTATCTTGTATCTTGTTTTTTAACGCCACCCATCGAGACTAAACCACCGCACCCACCACCACGGCAAAATGAATGGCCGCGCCGATGAGTATCCAGACATGGAATATCTCATGGAAACCGAAAACACCGGGAACCGGATTGGGCCGTTTCAACGCGTAGATGACGGCGCCGATGCTGTAAGCCACGCCCCCCGCCACCACCCCCCAGAAGGCCAGTCGGGGCATCGCCAGCCACAATTCCCGCAGGGGTATCAGCGCCAGCCAGCCCATGCCCAGGTACAAGATCGGCGACAGCACCCGGGGAGCCTGCAGCCAGAACAGCTTTAAAAAGACACCCCCCAGCACGATCGCCCACGGACCGATGATCATGCCCCAGCGCCAGGCGCCTTCAAGATAAAAATAAACCAGCGGCGTGTAACTACCGGCGATCATGACGAAGATGGCGATATGATCCAGTTTCCGCCAGACGGTTATCTCATTGTCCCGTCTTTTCAAAGCGTGATAAACAGCGCTGAAGGAAAAAAGGGTGGTTACCGCCAGCCCGTAAACCAGCGTCACCGCCATGTAATCCCACCGTCCCCAGGTCAGCCCCAGCAGCGCCAGCAACCCGAGGATCGCCGCGACGGCGCCGCCCAGGTGGGAATAATGAGAAAATCGCTCGGTCTTGTTGATTACGATAACATCGCCTCCACCGGCATACCTGCCGCGATAAATTATATCAGTTAGTCGTAGTGTGGGTATAGCGACGATTGTCATTTGTAATCCTTTCAACCTCCCGCTACCTCGAAACCTGCCCCAAGCTTGTCGAAGGGGGAGAGGGATAAGAGGGCGAGGGCATAGTTTTTGCTCCCTCCAGCTTCGAGTGTTAGAATTGAACGTAAGCTGGAGTACTTCCAGCTTTGGTTTTCGTGACAGCGAGAGGCTGGGAGACAGGAAGGAACGGACCGGGTAATGCTTTTAACTTTGATATTCGTGGTCATTCCCCTCATGGAACTGGCCCTGCTCATCTATATCGGAAATTTCATCGGTGTTTTCAATACCGTTCTCATCGTCATAATAACCGGGCTGCTAGGCGCTGTGCTGGCCAGGAGCCAGGGGTTCGCCGCCCTTTCAAAGATCCGCAGCCATATCGAACGGGGCACCCCGCCCGGCGATGACATCCTCCAGGGGGCCTTGATCCTGATCGGGGGTTTGTTACTGCTGACACCCGGAGTCATCACCGACCTGGCCGGTTTTTCCCTCATGATCCCGCAAACCAGGGCGCTGGCTTCACGCGCATTTAAAGCTTTCATCATGAGTAAGATCCGCCAGGGAGAGATCCGCCATTACCGCATTCGCTAGAACCCGTAGAACCTCGAACCTGGTGACTATCAACTATCAACTAATAACTAGTGCTTCACATAACACTTATCCCCATTGACGAACGGTCCCCATCTCTGCTTTAATTATCATTTGTTGAATTAAATGGAGGATCAAAGGTCAAATGGATAAAATCGAAATTACCCTTACTGAGCGCACCGTCACCGGCAACAAGAACCGCTTCCTGCGTCGCGCCGGGGTTACCCCGTGCCACATTTTCGGCCACAACATCCCGTCGGAAACTCTCCAGGCCGATACCGCCGCCCTTCAGCATGTCATCTCCGTCGCTGGCAAAACCCGCCTGGTTTCAATGGATACCGGCGCCAAAGAGCCGCGGATGGCCTTTATCAGGGAAGTGCAGCGCACCCCCGTCGGAGCTAACCTGCTCCATGTCGATTTCTACCAGGTCAAGATGACTGAAAAGATCACCGCCAAAATCCCCCTGCACTTAATTGGTGAGGCCCCGGCACTCAAAACCAAGGGCCGCATCCTGGCTCACCCGATCGCTTTCGTTGAAGTCGAGAGCCTTCCGGCTAAACTGCCGGCTTCCATCAACATCGATATTTCCGTACTCGCCACCCTGGAAGACGCCATCCACGTCCGCGATCTGAAACTTGATTCCGCCGTGACCGTGCTCACCGACCCGGACGCCCTGATCGCCAAGGTCGGCGAGATAAGCGTCAAGGCCGAGGCTGAAGAGGTTGCGGCTGCGGCCGTAGCCGCGCCCGCCGAAGGCGCCGCCGCCGAGTAAACCGGTTCCCGTTTGTTTCCCCCTTTGTAAAGGGGGATTTGGTCCCTTGAATGGCGCTCTTAAAAAGAATACTGCCCGAAAGACCAGTAACAATTCCCAATCCGTCCATTGCAGCGGATTGGGAATTGTTTTATTATTGACATCTGTATATGAATAAGTTCACACTTTCCTCTCCCTTGATGGGAGAGGAATTGAAGGAGAGGGTGAGTCGGTGCACGCCGTAACTCTCTCCAACGTCAATAAAACCTACGGCGCCAAACGCGTTGTCGACGGTGTCTCCTTCGAGGTCGCCAGCGGCGAGATATTCGCGCTCATCGGTCCCAACGGCGCCGGTAAATCAACCACCATCCGCATGATGATGGACATCATCAAGCCGGACAGCGGCGATATCAGGATCATGGGCGAGCATTTGGGTGAGCGTTCCAAGAACCGTATTGGATACCTGCCCGAGGAACGCGGCCTCTACCGCAAGCTCAAGATCATGGACACTATCGCCTACCTGGCCTCCCTCAAGGGTGCCGGCAGGGACGCGGCTATCGAGCGGGCGGAGGTCCTTCTGAAGCGTTTCGACCTGTTCGAGCACCGCTACAAGAAGATCGAAGAACTGTCCAAAGGTATGGGGCAGCTCATCCAGTTCGTGGTCACAGTCGCCCATAACCCCGACCTTATCATCCTCGACGAACCATTTGCCGGGCTGGATCCGGTCAATTCCCGTCTTCTCAAAAACACCATCAAGGACTTCCGGGCCGAAGGCAAGGCCATCATCCTGTCCACCCACCGCATGAACGAGGTGGAAGAGATGTGCGACCGGCTGTTCATGATCAACAAAGGCCGCCGCATCCTTCACGGCAAACTCGATGAGATCCGGCGGCAATACCGCAGCCACGCCGCCATCGTCGAGAGCGAATCCCCGCTGCCGGCCTTGCTCAAAGGCGTCACCGGCAGAAAAACCACGGGCAACTCCACCGAACTGATGCTCAACGGCGATACTTCGCCGCAGGCATTACTCGAAGAACTGGTAGCCGCTGGGGTGCCCATCGACCGTTTCGAAATATCCATTCCCAGCCTGGATGAGATCTTCGTTCAGGTAGTGAAACAGCCATGAACAAGACCTACCTGATTTTCACCCATGAGTTCCGGACGCTGATCCGCCGCGTCGGTTTCATCGTCATGACCGTCGCCTTCCCGCTGATTGGACTGCTGGCCATCCTGGGCGGGCAGATAATCTCCGGCATCACCGATGGCGGCGACCCCGGACCTGTCGACACCATCGAGATCGGGTATGTGGATGCAGCGTCGCTCATCACCGGACATGAAGAACAGGGTTTCATCCAGTTCATCCGTTTCGACACGATCGAGGCGGCCAATCAAACCCTCGTCGCCGGGGACATCGCGGAATACATCATCATCAGCCCTGATTACCTGGACAACGCCTCTATCGTCCGCTTCACTCCCTCCCGTTCCCTGGACACGCCCGGCGACCGCTTCAACGCCATCCGGAATCTGCTGCTGGACAACCTGCTCACCCCGGAGATTTCACCGGAACTTATCGACCGCGTCAAGATACCGGTGAACCTATCCAACGTGGTCATCGATCCCGCCACCGGCCTCCCTGCCGATTCCCAAGGCGGTTTTTCCGAATTTGTCCTGCCGTACATCTTCAGCATCCTGCTGGTGATGTCCATCTTCACCTCTTCCGGCTACCTGCTTCAGGGTCTGGCGGAAGAGAAAGAAAACCGGATCATGGAGGTGCTGCTCTCCAGCGTCTCCAGCCGCCAGCTTATCACCGGCAAGGTCCTGGGGCTGGGCGCAGCAGGTCTGGCGCAGATGGCGATCTGGCTGGTATCGGCGCGGCTGCTGGCAGGTCTGGCCTCGGACAATTTCTCAGAGATCCTCGGCGCCATTCAGGTTTCTGCCACCTTCATTTTCCTGGGGCTGGCCTACTTCATCCTGGGTTACCTGTTGTACGCCATCATCATGGCCGCCGTCGGCAGCATCGGCTCAACCGCCCGGGAGAGCCAGCAGATGGCCACCATCTTCAGCCTGCTGGCTGTTTCTCCTCTCTGGGGCATGGTCTTCATCATCGAAAACCCCCACGCGCCCCTATCTGTCTTTTTAACCTTGTTCCCCTTCACCGCGCCCATCACCACCATCATCCGCATCGGTATCGCCGATGTACCCCTGTGGCAGATCGCCGCCAGCATGACCATCATGGCGCTCACCACTGTCGGTTTGCTCCTGCTTTCCGCCAAGATCTTCCGCACCTTCCTGCTGATGTACGGTAAAACCCCAAAGTTCGGCGAGATCATCCGCCTCCTGCGACAGGCGTGATACCGAATAACCAATAACCAAGAGACAAGCACCAAACAAGCTCCAAATCCCACGTTGCGAGGAGCGAAGCGACGCCTGTCCTGAGCAACGTCGAAGGAAAGCAATCTCTTGTTCGCCCCCCCGTCCCCTTCTGATAGCTGACAGCTGACGGCTGAAAGCTCGTAACTTGATTATCGGTCATCGTTTGGTTATTGTATCTTGGAATTTGCACGCCATGCCTGAATTCGACGCCATCATCCAGAGCCCGCCCGACGCCCCCCGCGCCGCCTTTATCTGCGTGCCCTTCGATGTAAAAGAAACCTTCGGCACACGCGCCCGCGTCGCCGTTAAAGGGACTTTCGACGGGGTGGAATACCGCGGCACCATCAAGCCCATGACCGGCGGCCATGTCATCGGAGTCAACGCGGAAATACGCAAAGCCCTGGGCAAACATACTGGCGACACCATCCACGTGATAATGGAAAAGGACACCGAACAACGCACCGTCGAAATTCCCGCCGACCTCTTGACAGCCCTGGACAATAACCCCGCCGCCCATGACTACTTCAACAAACTGCCCTACAGTCACCGCAATGAATATGTGGAAAACATCATCGAGGCCAAGAAACCGGAGACCCGGACGCGGCGGGTGGAGAAGATGGTCAACGACTTGAAGGGAAGAGTAGAAACTCGCTCACAATAGAAACTCTCAGCCACAGGACTCCCAGTTAATCCACTTACCAGAGACCCTCAAGCAAGCGTCTTCGAACTCGTAACCCCCAACGCCTTATATATCTGCAAGGTTGCATCTGATTTGTTCAGCGTGTAGAAGTGAATGCCATCCACACCCCGGTCCACCAAATCCCGCACCTGCTCCGCCGCCCAGTGAACGCCTACTTCCCTGACGCACTCGTCGTTCTCCGCCCGGTTGATGGCGCGCAGTAGCGGTGCCGGGAAGTGGGTCCCTGCCGCCAGATCGGCCATTCTTTTCATCATCTTCACCGAGGTGATGGGGGAGATACCCGCCACGATGGGCACGTCGATGCCAGCCAGGGCGCAGCGCTCGCGGAAGTCGTAGAAGTCCCGGTTGTCGAAGAAGAGCTGGGTGCAGATGTAATCCGCCCCGGCGTCCACCTTGGCTTTCAGGTACTCGATCTCGGTGAGGCGGTTTGGGGTCTGGGGGTGCCCTTCGGGATAGCCGGCCACCCCAACACCCATCTCCGGAAAATTCTCCTTGATGAATTTCACCAGTTCGATAGCGTAGCTGAAGCCCCCCACCTCCGGGACAAAAGTGGTCTGCCCCTTGGGCGGGTCGCCGCGGAGGGCCAGTATGTTCTCGATACCGCTTTGCCGGTATTTTTCCAGTATCTGGCGGATCTCTTCCCGCGTCGAGCCGACGCAGGTCAGGTGGGAGATGACGGTCAGGTCGGTCTCCTTCTGGATTCGCACCAGCAGATCGTGGGTAAGTTCCCGCGTCGATCCGCCGGCGCCGTAGGTCACCGATACGCAGGGAAGTTCCAGCGGCTTGAGCTCTTTAATGGTGTCGAACAGTTCCGACGCGGCTTCTTCCGTCTTGGGCGGAAAAAGTTCAAAGCTGAAGACGATGCCTTTTCGGTTGTAGATATCCCTGACGTTCATTTCTGACCTCCCGGCGGCTCCTGCCTGCCTTCATAGTAAACCAGCCGGCTGTTGACGGCAAGCCTGCCTATGCGATCGCCTGGAACCCCGACACCATGAACCACCCCCCAAAGCCCACCAGCAGTAAAGAACAGGCGGTGAACACCGCCACCTGGAACGCCGGCGCCCACAGCCGGTGGGTTTTATACACCAGCGCCGAGACTATCGAAAGCCAGATTAAATCGACCGACCAGTGCGTCAGGACCAGCGCCCACAGCCCGCCTGTGCCGAATTCAGCCGCCCTCAGCACCAAGAGCGCCCCAACCGTTGCCCACCACAAAATGAAGAACGGATTGCCCGCCGAGAGCATGATGCCGGCGGTGAAAGCGTTGTAAGGAGTGTCCTTCTGCCCGGTGGCCAAAACCTTACGGGCGCGGAACATACCGATGCCCATCCACACCACCATGCCCCCACCCGCCACCCCAAGGATGAACTGCACCGCCGTCTGCTCGAAGAACGTGGCGGCGCCGAAGTAGATGAGCATTATAAGCGGTACCTCGACGACTGCATGTCCCAGCGACGCCTGCGCCCCGGCCCACGGCGATTTATAGCTCTTAGCCAGCACCGTGGCAAACATCGGCCCGGGCATCAACGCGCCGGAGAGGGAGATGATGAAGACTGAAGCAAGTAAAGCCAGCATAGCCCGTCATTATAGCAAATATTATGTCTTCGCCCACGAAAACAACCGCCCACCCACATTGTCTTTCTGAGCGAAGCGAAAAATCTCGATGCCCGTCTCACACGGTGGCACGTTTTAATCGCCAAGGTACAAACAACCGCCTGACGTAAACGTCCCCGACTGCCTGGCTGGGGGCTCCCCATTTTTTTGTCCGTTTACTAAAGCTGATAGCTGAAAGCTGACAGCTACCGTTTCATATTCACAAACTGCAACGGCACATCGAAATCCTGATCCTTGAGCTGCGTCATGATCGCCTGCAGGTCATCGATCTGCTTGCCGGTGATCCGCAATTGCTCGCCCTGGATGGCCGGCTCCACCTTAAGTTTGAGCGACTTGATGAATTTGACGATCTTCTGCGCCGTCTCCTTGGGGATGCCCTCTTTGATCTTGACCTCGATCTCCGCCCCGCCCTGCGCCGTGGCGTCCATCTTGCCGAAGTCCAGGCATTTCGAATCCAGCCCGAAACGTATCACCTGGCCGATGAGGATCTCGGTCATGGCCTTGACCTTGACGTCGTCGCCGCTTTCCATGTGGATGGTCTTTTCCTTGCGGTCGAGAGTAATCTCGCTCTTAATATTCCTGAAATCGTAACGCGTGGTGATCTCGCGTTTGACGTTATTGATAGCGTTATCCAGCGCCTGCATATCGACATCGCTGACTACATCTAAAGATGGCATATTCGTTTCTCCTGTATCGAATCGGATTGCCGTCATTCTATCACTTCGTACGGAGCGATTTGTAGTATTGGGAATATCCAACGAAGGGATTAAGTTATTAGATATGAGGATTTCCCCCAGCCCGGACTTGTGTTCACAAAATCCTTGTGACTGTCACCCCCATAAACTATACTTAGCCCATAAACAAGGGAGTTAACGCTTGTCTCTCGACATCACCAAGGTAGCGGGGCAGATCGGCTCCATGGCTGAGAAACTGAAGCAAAGCGGCGCCGAACGCAGTGCTGCCCTGACCGCTGCTGCGACCCGCCTTTCCAGCGGCATCGATACCGCCACCCTCCGCGACAAGGTGCGCCTTAGCAAAACCGGCTTCCTGCTGGCTGCCCCATCGGGTGAGATCGATGAAAGGCACCAGCCCTCCTCCCCGCCCCCCTCCTACTCCGTCATCGCCACCGACGGCTCCCATATCGATTTCGACCGCCACCACTCCGCCCCCTGCTGTCTCATCAACATCGGCACGGTGCGGCTGGACTACGGCGATGATTTCGGCGCCGCCCTGGACAGCCTGCCGCGCCTCCTGTCGGAAGATGACGAACTGGTCATCCGCGACCCTGATGGTAACCGGGAAACGCCCCTCCAAGGGGCGCTGCTTGGCATCAAACGTGACGTCGAGGAATTTTCCGCCCTGGCGGAACTGGCGGCAGCGCTGCCGCCGGACCACCCCGCCCTCGCCCTGTCCGACGGCACACTCATCCGCTGGAGCCTGACCACTCAGAATTATGACGCCTATGTCCTCCGCGAACTGCTGGATAACGGCTACCTGAAATGCCTCGGCGATTTCAGAAAGCTCTGCACCGGTCGGCCGCTGGGGCTGGCCAGTTACATCTCTCAGCCGGGCGGCGAGGAGGTGGTCAACACCCTCCGCCTGACGCTCTGCCCCTGGGAACCCGCCAACTGCGATAAGCATTGCGGCGACTTGAAGCCCGGCACCCGCCCCTGCGACCCGCTCTCAGGCGTCTCCGATTCCAAGCTCTTCGATCGCTTTCTCGATGTTGGGGAACGCTCCGCCGTCTTCGAGAGCACCTCCAAGGTACTGGGACAGTACTACGGCGAGCACCGCATCTGCTTCTTCTACCTTAAACTGGAAGACGAAATAGCCCGCGTCGAGCTGCCCTGCTGGCTGGCTGAGGCCCCTGGCCGGATCGCTTTCATCCATTCACTCATCCTGGAACAGGTCAAAAAAGGCAACGGCTACCCCGTCGCCCTGGCTGAAGCCCACGAGCAGGCAGTGGTCACCGGCGCCGACCGGGCGGTCTTCTACGAGGTGGTGGACGTCTATCTGGCAGAGCAGGGCTTGCCCACCAACATCTCAGCCAAGAGCTTCATCAAACAAGCGAGATGGGTCTAACTAAAATCCATTCCAATCTCCTCTCCCCCGCGGGGAGAGGACTAAGGTGAGGGGGCGGTCCCCAAAGGAGCCAAACTATGTATGAACTGGACAAAGCAAAAATCCTGAGCGTCGCCCGCGACGCGGCTGCCAAACGCGGTTACGTCACCTATTCCGACTTCAACGACTACCTGCGGGAACTGATCATCAAGAAAAAGCTCCAGCCCATCGAGGGCGGTCGTGTGCAGTGGACGATTAAAAAGATGCTGGAAGACCAAAGTAACCCCATTGAGAACCGGTTCGTCCACTCCCGCACCGGCACCAGAACCCTCTTTTATCCGGCAATTCTGATGGATAATAACCCTTTCTTAAAACCAGCGTCCAAACAGGCTGAATTAAAATAAAACAGGTGTTGGTGCAACCCGCACCAAGGAGGCATAATTGCCCGTTAACGAATCAAAACTCGCCGAGGTCATAGAAACCTCCAGCACCGGCTTCACCGCCCAGTGCTATGACCTGAACGCCGCGCCACCCCTCGGCTCACTCGTCAAAACGTCGATCGACGGCTCCACCATATACGCCGTCGTCGCCTATGTCGCCACGTCGTCCCTGGAGCCCGGCCGCAAACCCGTCGCCCGCGGCAGGGATGAAGAAACCGAGGATGCCATCTTCAAAGCCAATCCCCAGCTCGAAAAACTGCTGCGGTGCGAGATCGAAGCGGTCATCGTCGGGCACGGCATCGACGGCGACATCCGCTACTATCTCCCCCCCCGCCCCGCCCGCCTCCACGGCTTCATCTACGGCTGCGGTGACGAAGAAGTCAGATCGTTTTCGCGGAAGACGGGCTTCGTCACTCTGCTGCTGGCCACTCAGGGCGCGGTCTGCGCCGAGGAGATCACCGCCGCCGCCGTGCGCCGCATGAGCGCCTCTTACGAGGGCGAAGACCGGCGGCTGTTCCTGGTCACGGCGGGCAGGGCGCTGGCGCAGCTCCTGTCCGCGGACTACAATCGCTTGAAAACTATCCTGGAAAGGCTTGCCGTATGAGCATCGAACATAAACTGGGCATCGTCACCGCCGGTTCGCTCAACAAGGGCATCGAGGTCAAACTCGATGGCGCGTCTTCGATCGAGGACATGGCCGTCGGCCGCTACGTCACCATCGAGGGGCGCAAGCGCAAATTCTTCGGCATGATCACCGATGTTTCGCTGGGAGTCACTGACCTCAACCTGACCGTGTCGCCCCCGTCCGGCGACGATTTCATCAGCGAAGTGCTTTCCGGCACCTCGGCCTACGGTTCACTGCACGTCGCCCCGTACCTGACCATCGGCGGCGGGGAAGCTGTCACCGAGGGCCCCCAGCCGGTGAAGACCATCCCCAGCCATTTTTCGACGGTCAAGGAAGCTTCGGACGCCGACATCGAAACGGTCTTCGGCAAAGAAGACAAGGACAAATTCTGGATCGGCAACCCTCTGGACATGGAGGTCAAGCTGTGCCTCAACCTGCCGGAGTTCGCCAAGCGCAGTAACGGCATCTTCGGCAAGAGCGGCACCGGCAAGACGTTCCTCACCCGAATGCTGCTCATTGGCCTGCTGCAGAAGAGCGCCGCGGTCAACCTGGTCTTCGACATGCATTCCGAATACGGCTGGGCCGGAACTTCCGAGAAGAAGCGCCAGGTGAAGGCCTTGAAACAGCTATTCCCGTCGCAGGTGGCGGTGTTCACCCTGGACGAGGAGAATTCCAAAAGCCGAGGCGTCAGCACTGACTACGTGGTCAGGATCGGCTTCGAGGAGATCGAACCGGAAGACCTGTCGCTCCTGCGCCAGACACTCAACCTCACCGACGCCGCGGTGGAGGCCGTCTACCAGTTGCGTCGGCATTTCGGCAAGGGCTGGATCGTCGCCGCTCAAAAGATCGAAGACTCCGAAACACTGGAAGAGCTTAAGATCCACGAGAGCACATTCCAGAATCTGAGGCGTGGGCTGAACACCATCCAGCGCCTACCTTTCATCTCTTCGAGCGCCCCCGGCGATGTCGTCGATCGCATCCTGGCTTACCTTGAGGCCGGCAAGCACGTGGTGCTGGAGTTCGGCCGCTATACGGACATCACCGCTTACATCCTGGTGGCCAACATGCTCACCCGCCGCATCTACGCCCGCTACCGCGACCGCATGGAAAAAGCTATAGCCGCCGATACCGGCTATCCCAAACCCCTGGTCATCACCATCGAGGAGGCGCACAAGTTCCTGAATCCCGGCGTGGCCGCCCAGACCATCTTCGGCACCATCGCCCGGGAGATGCGCAAGTACTCTGTCACCCTGCTTATCATCGACCAGCGCCCCTCCGGCATCGACGAGGAGATCATGTCCCAGCTCGGCACCAAGATCACCTGCCTGCTGGATTCCGAACGCGACATCGACGCCGTTCTGTCCGGCGTCTCCGGCAAGGGCGAGCTCAAGAACGTGCTGGCCAAGCTTTCGGCGCGCCAGCAGGCCCTCATCTTCGGCCATGCCGTGCCCATGCCCGTCGCCTTCGTGCCGCGGGAATACGGCTCCAGTTACGGGGACTGGGGTGAAGCGAAGACCACGGTGAGTGATAAGGACGCTGAAGACCTCTGGGCTTGACGACATCGACCGTGTAGGGGGGTGCAGCGAAGCGAAACTCATCACGCCATTCCACCCCCGGTGATGCGCCCAAAGCTCAGAACAGCCCCGGGGGGCTCATACCTCAAATACCAATCGGACATCCCTCGCAGCTTTTCTAATCAGGGACTAAGTCTTAAGTCCCATTTTACCTTGACAGCCCGTTCGGCGCCGTAGTAATATCAAACGTTAATATTCTTATAGGGGGAAAACAGCGCATGCTCAAAAAGGCACTAGTCCTTCTCCTGTCCCTGGTGATGGTATTCACCTTCGCCGCCTGCAACGACAACGGCACCACCGACCCGACCTCGACCGTTAAACCCGACATCAATATCGGCGCGGTCATGGATCTCAGCGGCGCCCTTTCCGGCATCGGCAGCGCCATCCGTGATGGCGTTATCCTGGCCGTCGAACAGGTCAACGCCAACGGCGGTATCGATGGCGCCAAGGTCAACCTGATCGTTGAAGACGGTAAGACCGACCCCACCGCCGGTTTTGATGCGGTCAAGAAACTGGCTACCATCAATGGCGTCAAGGTCATCATCGGCCCCATGATTTCCGGCGCGGTTATGGCTTCCGGTCAGTGGGCTGCGGACAACGGTGTCCTCCTCATCTCGCCCTCCGCCACCTCCCCGGCTATCGCCCAGCAGTCCTGGCGGCAATTCTTCTTCCGCACCGCTCCTTCTGACACCCTCCAGGGCAAAGCCATGGCTAAGATCATCAACGACGCCGGCTATCAGAGAGTCGCCATCGTCGTCCAGAACACCCAGTACGGTGTCGGCATCGCTGACGAAGTGACCAAGCTGGTTGCCGGCAAAGCGACCGTAGTTGTCACCATCAAGTATGATCCCCTCAAACTCGACTATCTCTCCGATCTCCAGGCTGTCAAAGCCGCCAACCCGGACGTAGTCGTCCATGCCGGTTATGAGGATGACGCTCAGATCGTCTTCAAGCAGGCTGCTCAGGTCGGCCTCAACACCGCCCAATGGATTACTTCCGAGGGTGTTAAAGCCCCCAAGACCATCACCGACGCACAGGCTGCCGCCTTCATGGCTACCTCGGTTATCGGTACCAACCCTGTTGCCCCCGAAGGTCTGGCTCTAGCCGCAACTTTCGCGCAGCAGTACCAGGCTCGATTCGGCCAGGCTCCCGGCACCTACAACGATTTCTCCTATGATGCCGCCAATCTGGTTCTGAAAGCCATGCAGAACGTCGGCGCTACCGACGCTTCCAAGATCGCCGCTGAAGTGTTGAAGATCGCCAAGAACTACTCCGGCGTCTCCGGCGTCATCACCTTCGACCAGTACGGCGACCGCCAGGATGCTACCTTCGAGGTTTGGAAGGTCGTCCAGGACGGTGCCGGTTACAAGTACGAACAGGTCAAACTCATCAGCTAACAACGTCTACGATTCGTAACGTCAGAGAGGGGTGCTCGTTTGAGCGCCCCTCTCTTTATTACTCAAATCCGCCAAAATCCTATTGACAATTCCACCCGCCAAGCCTTATCATTGATACATGGTTATAGAACACATGTACAACATTATTTCAACGAAACGAATCGGTGATGCGGACGGCGCGTCTTTCTCCAGAACCTGTATTCGACTCAAATATCGAATCCCACATTCAGCCCAAAGCTAAGCAGCGGAATTGAATTGAGAATTTTTATTTTCTGGCGACGGCCGATGTCGCCGTAACCACAGCTAAACACTCAACAATATCCGCTCACCCGCGGAACGCTCTTTAACAACAGAATATCCCGGTACACCGTGGCGATGCAGGCGCAGCCTATTCCACCTTGATGCGGGTCTTCTCCTGGGACGGCGCCGCAACGTCTTCCGTCTTGGCGATCGCCTCGTCCAGCAGGCTACGCAGCGCCAGCAGCATTTCCTTCTTGGCGCCGACCAAGTGCTGAAAGGTCTCACCCCGGAGCCTACTCTTGAGATCGGGCGCCTTCAGCTTGATCACCACTTCCTCACCCGGCTGAAAAGAGATCTCGAACATGCTGTCGCTCATTTTGATTACCCTCCGGTATTATTTTTTATGCTTCTTGTCGCCGGTTTCATCCGACATATGCTCCTGGTGGAACCGGATGTTCAGAACGTGGTCTTCCATTTTCGCCTCCACCACCTTCAGCCGGGTCAGCACGTGAGGCAGAGCCACCGTGCGCCGGTAACTGCCCACCTTGAGGTTGAGTTCGTCCCGGCTGTGAATGAGGTCCACCTGCTCCTTACTGGCAAAGGGCAGCTTCAGGCTCAGGATATAGCCGTCGGCCACCTTCTCGATGGATTGAGCCCGGCCCTGGTAAAAGAACTTCGTTGGATCGCCGTCGCCATAGACGGCATCGGCCATCCGCCGCAGCATGTCGATCCCCACCACCTCCTGGTCCAAAAGCGGCATGTTGAGTATGGGCAGCGGCGAAAAAGTCTCGTCGATGTATTCGATGTATTTCCGCTGGCTTTCCTTCCAGGCGCTGAAATAGTCGTCCTGGATCCCTTTCGGCAGAATCCGGTTGACGATGATGGCGTCGGTGGCGTAGCCGAACAGGTTCAGGTAGGTCAGCGTCCGCTGCGCCTCTTTGATGACCATCTTCTCCGGGTTGACCACCAGCCGTATGGAGGACTGGTCGCCGTCGAGGAGAAGCTTGTGCACGTCTTCGAGTTCGGCATAAAGCTCCGCCACGGCGTCCAGCACTGAATTGGAAGGCAGTGGGATATCGGAGACGGCTCCCACCACCGGCCGCATGATGGATGCCACCCGGCGCTGGATGGGAAAGAGTCGGTTCATCCACCATTGCATCATATCCGGGAAGGAGAGGAGCCGCAGCGTCTCGCCGGTCGGCGCGGAATCGACGATGACCACGTCGTACTTGCCCTCTTTCTGGTAGCGGGCGATATAGAGCAGGTTAGCCAGTTCCTCCATGCCGGGCAGGATGGCCACTTCGTCGGCGACAATACCGCTCATCCCCCGCCAGGCCATGAGCGCCGAGATATAACGCTGGATAGTGCCCCAGTAACTCTCCAGAGTCTGGTAGATCTCGATCTCCTGCCCCCAGAGATTGGGGACGATCGGTTTCGGGTCATTGCTGAGCTGCATGTCGAGGGAGTCCGAAAGGCTGTGAGCGATGTCGGTGGACAACACGATGGTGCGCTTGCCCATGTCGGCGGAGCGGATGGCCGTAGCCGCCGCCAGGCTGGTCTTACCGACGCCGCCCTTGCCCGTGAAGAGAATCACTCTCATCGATGCCTCCGATTGACAGTATCCATCTCATCTAAGTATAATTATCACTTGCCCGTAATCCAAACCTAGCCGAAGTGGCGGAACGGCAGACGCGCTACGTTCAGGGCGTAGTGTCCGCAAGGGCGTGAGAGTTCAAATCTCTCCTTCGGCACCATTTCTCCCGGGCTCGGGCGCTTGTAGCTCAGTTGGATAGAGCGCAGCCCTGCGAAGGCTGAGGTCGTGGGTTCGAGCCCCGCCAAGCGCGCCATCTTCTCAAAGACAACTTCACCACGCCGTTGCGTTGCCGGCGACCGGCAGCATCATGAGCCAGAAGCTCTGTGGCAGCCAAACAGGAGCGGGGCAGCCCTGGACGGCGGATTTCCCACAGACGGCTTCAAACTGACGCTCTTTTTACAGATAGAGTCTTTTTGGTCTAAAATGACGGAGTCACGGGCGGTTAGCTCAGCTGGTTAGAGCGCCTGCTTTACACGCAGGATGTCACAGAATCCTGTACTGCCCCTGTATTCAGCTTCAAATCCTCTGTCATCCTCCTTTCAATTTTCCTATAGTTAGGATATCTACAGGCTAACGCCTAGCTACGCCAACTGTCAACGCCTCACGTTCAATAACATGCGGGGCTTTAGTGGTCGTAATTAGCTCTATTGTTGTTTTTTGTTAACTTTGTAATATCACTAAATAGTTCTCTATTATGCCCCCCCGATGTTATAAAAAAGGGAGCGTTGTTTTGTACGAGCCATGGATGTGTCTTCCGCATTTGACAACACAATTTTCAGGATTCGCGGCGACTGAAAAATTCCCCTCTTCAGAATCATTTGGAATACAAAAACCCGATTTCTGTAATTTTTAAAGGTAAATATTATTCCATTCTTAAGCCCCAAAAAAGCAAAAGCCAGTTTAAGCAAAAGCCAATTTAGAAATGTTAAATCTTGCCATAAAGCCATAATCCCCTAAAACATAATGTTTTTGTGGCTTTTTATTTTTATAACAATTGTTTTATTATATGCCATATTACGTATGTTTTATTAAACATAAAGCCAGAATTGGGTCTTGACATACTAAGAACACTTGTGGTATAGTGGTAGGGTCTTAAAAACGACGCTCAATCATACCCAAGTAGGGCTCAATTCATTGAATAACGCTGAAAAATGAATTGATGAAGGATAGGAAATGAACGAGAACTTAAAAGCTATTAGGTCGAGTGGAACAAATTTTGGGTATTGCATCAACTGTTATAACGGTTGTGAGCATGGGTGTCTCTATTGTTATGGACGGATAGCGAGAAAAATGAACGCGACAAAATGGGCATCGGCTGAACCAAGATTATCAGTTGTTGATGGCCTTAAGAGTGATATAAAAAGATTAAATAACGACCCAATCGCGAAACAGGCCATTAAAGATATAATGGTTTGCTCGGTGACTGACTGCTATCAGCCTTTGGAATTAGAGCACCGCCTGACCCGCCAAGTCGTTGAATTGCTTAGAGCCAATGACCTGCCCTTTACGATACTTACAAAGAGCGTGCTGGTGTTGAGGGATATGGATGTGTTTAGCGGGTATGATAAATGCAGGGTTGGCTTGACCATAACCACGCTTGATGAAACCTACCGCAAACAGCTGGAACCGAATACATCGCGAACTTGTGACAAAATTTTTGCGCTTGAAGAGCTGCACAAGCACGGTGTATCGACCTATTGCTCAGTTGAACCCATAACCCCATGTCCAGCGAGCAATCCGAAAGAGATTGTGAAGAGATTTGCCCCTGGGGTGGTGGATTTGTTTGAATTTGGCATGTGGACGCCTAAAATCCAAAAGGCAATACCGATGCTTAGATACGACGAAAAATATCTTGTCAGCGTGATGCAAGAC